>CALFBU010000147.1 GCA_937951455.1 uncultured Rhizobiaceae group bacterium | reverse complement strand
GCCACCGCAATAAAGGTTTGCATGGTGTTATAGGTAAACATGCCGCCACAACTGCCGTAGCCAGGACAAGCAGCACATGCGATGAGCTTTTTATATTCTTCATCATCACTGCCTGCGACCTGAAAAGCTGCAACAATATCGAGCATCTCATTACTACGAGAATCTTTGGCTGGACGAATAGGACCATCGGACATGATGATGGCAGGACGGTTATGCTCAAGGATTGCAGATAGCGTTCCAACCGGAGGTTTGTCACAGGCAACAACGGCAATCGTACCTTCCAGATTACTGGCGCTTAGATGCTCACAAAAACTGTCATTTGTAACTTCACGGCCAATCAGGGAATAACGCATTTCGCGTGTACCGTTACGCATGCCATCAGACGTGGCAATCGTGTATTCAGGTTGCACAAGACGCATTTGCATCTTGTCCTCTTCCTTACCAATGCGAGCCTTGAGCGCTTCATGAATGGCTTCAACCTTGCCCTGAACACCAAGATAACACTGGCTGTCACCCTTCGTGCCCACAACACCAACTGCAGGACTGTGAATGAGATCCATATCGGTGCCAAGTTCACGCGCAATGCCATAAGTCTGGCTGTTACGACCTGGATGCTTGTCCATGACTTTGGGTTCGAAATTTGACACGCGGGTTCTCCTGAAAAGCTAAGGGTATTATTCTATCAATAGTATCGATTGTTTCTAGTTTGCGATTTGATAGAGGTCAATAAATTTACAGATTAATTCTTATCTTCAGGAAGTTCAGGGATAGGCACAACGTTGACACCCTCTTCTGCAAGCTCAATGGCTTCCTCTACGCTTGCCTTACCGTAGATACCGCGCGCTTCACTTTCGCCGTAGTGGATTTTGCGTGCTTCTTCCGGAAATTTGTCACCTACGTTTTCAGAATTTTTCTCAATGTGCTGTTTGATTTCGCGAATTTTAGTGACGACTTCCTCTGGCAATTGAGGTGCAACATTTGCCATAACCCTGCTTGGACCATCAGTCGACTTTTTGGTGCCTGCAACACGAGGCGCCATGAGTGCTTTTGAAATTTTTTTCGACCCGCAGTGCGGACATTCCACAAATCCACGTTTTCTTTGTTTGTCGTAATCAGCACTGGACCCGAACCAACCTTCAAAATCGTGTTCTTTTTCACAAACAAGCGAGTATTTAATCACTTCACACTCTCAAGATTAAACTGGCGCGCATTCTTCAAATTAGGAATCTTTTTCCGCGCTTCCATAACTTCATTTAGGTTGATTTCAGCAGAAATAAAGCCTGGTTCTTCATGTGGAAGTTCGCCAATAACCTCACCCCAAGGATTTATGATAACAGAATGTCCATAAGTCTCACGACCATCTTCATGGTCACCGCCTTGAGCAGCTGATATGACAAATGCACCATTTTCAATTGCTCGCGAGCGCTGCAAGATATGCCAATGCGCACGACCTGTCTGGCGCGTAAATGCGGCTGGAGCAGTTAGTATTTGGGCACCTTCAAGACCATAATCACGGTATAGATGCGGGAAACGTACATCATAGCAAATCGACATGCCAAGTTTGAAATGTTCCGTATTGACCAAGCACGCTTTCTCGCCTGGCTGATAAACCTTGGATTCACGCCAGCTCTCACCATTATCCAAATCCACATCAAACATGTGGATCTTGTCATATGTCGCTGCAAGTGCACCAGCAGGCGAAAAAAGAAAAGCACGGTTGGCGGCCTTTTCTTCACCCACTAAAATTGCATGAGAACCGATGTGTAGCCAAATACCCAATTCTTTTGCGAGTTTGGCTGAATATTGAGCCAAGAGATCGTCTTCTTGCGAGGTAATTTCTGCAAACAGGCCTTTACGGTTCTTTTGTAAAATACCGGTCATCTCTGGCGTTTGAATATATGTGGCACCTACACCAGCAGCCTGTCGCACGAGTGCTTCCATTGCCTCAATATTGTGAGCAATCGAAACACCGGAACGCATCTGGATACAGGCTACTTGCATAAAATCTACTTCAACATCGGGTCCAGTTTGCCCGCGCGATCAAGCGCATGCAATTCATCACACCCGCCAACATGTTTGTCACCAATAAAGATTTGCGGAAACGTATTGCCGCCATTGGATTTTTTCACCATCTCCTGCTTCACCTTCACATCAAAAGTTCCATCAAATTCCTTGAACTTAACGCCTTTTGATTTGAGCAGGGATTTTGCTGCACTGCAGTAACCGCAAAACTTGCGTGTATATAAAACCACTTCTGGCATAATTTTTTCCTATTTCTTTGTTGTGCTGAATATATAGGTTTCAAATTGCATAAGTTTCAACCTTTGCAAATACCAACACGTTTATTTGACTGGCACCACCTCTTTTTAAAGCGCGTGTCGCAGCCTTTGCAGTTGCGCCTGTTGTGTAGACATCATCAATCAACAAGACCCGCTTACCCTTTAAGTGTATTTTCATCTCTTGTGGCACAATAAAAGCACCCGAAACATTTCTGGCGCGTTCGCGCTCACTCAAACCTACCTGTTGGCGGGTTGATTTCTTGCGAACCAGAATTTCCGGCATAAATTCTTTATCATTTAAATCAGCCAAGCGATGCGCCAGTTCTCCCGCCTGATTGAACCTGCGACTGCGCAGTCGTGAGGCATGCAACGGCACAGGCATGATCATGTCAGCATCTTCAATAACCTCCTGTCCAGAAACATGCATCCAGTTTGCAACCCAGCGGATCAGGTCAGTTCTGTCAGAATATTTTATCGAAGAAACCAGCTTTCTTGCCAATTCATCATAAATTAGAACCGCTCGTAATTTCTCAAAAGGCGGTGGATTTGCAATCGCTTCTGCGCTCAAGAAATTTTCCCCCATATCAATGGAGAAGGGAGACCCCATAACAGGGCAAAGCGGCTTTGTTATAAATCTCAATTGATTCCAACATTGCGGACAACAACCGCCTTGAGCATCCACAAACCGATCGCAGGTTAAACAGGTGCTGGGAACGAGCACCTCTGAGGCTTTCGCAACCCATTTGCGAATTTTTTCGGTAACATCAAATCTCTTGCTGGATATTTGCATGCAACAAGACTATTTGAAGTTCATGCAAAAGACGAGTCCAACGCCATTATTCAGTCCATCAAGACAAGCAGCCATACAAGCGCGAGCTGCAAATATTGCTCAAAATGATGCAGACTTTCTGGTTAATGAAGCCGCGGATATCATGGCCGAGCGTTTAAACGCCACCAACCGTCAGTTTGAAACAGCAATAGATATGTTCAGCCCATTCGATAACATGCTGGAACATTTGAAGGCCTCGCCAAAAACTGACACGATAATCAGATATTCAGCATCATCCAAAAAGTCTGACATTCCAACCATCGTAGGTTCACGAGAAGAAATCGCGATTGAACCGAAATCAGCTCAACTGATTACCTCAATTTTTGGACTGCATTGGTCAAACGACCTGCCCGGCACTTTAGCGCAAATCAAAAACACCCTCGTAAACGATGGATTGTTTTTGGCAGCACTTCCTGGGGACAGAACCTTGATGGAGCTGCGCGATAGCATGTTAACAGCAGAAAGCATGATTAACGGAAACGCAACTTTGCGCATTGACCCCTTCGGAGAAGTAAGACAGGTCGGTAGTCTCTTGCAAAGAGCAGGCTTTGCCCTACCGGTTGTAGATACCGAAATACTTACCGTGCGCTATTCTTCATTAAAAAAATTGATTACAGACCTCAGAGCCATGGGCGCTACCAGTAGCCTAAACAGCAATCGAAGTTTTTCGCCACGAAATTTATTTGAAAAAACCGAAGAAATTTATCGCGAAAGATATCAAGATGAGGATGGAAAAATCAGAGCAACGTTTGAAATCATTTTCCTGTCAGGCTGGTCACCTGATGCATCGCAGCAAAAACCTTTAAAACCAGGAAGTGCAAAAAACAAATTGTCGGATTTTTTAGGTTAGACCAAGCTGAACTATTATTTGCCAGCATTTACGACAGAAGTTTCAATTCTGTTGTACATATCTTCTGTTGCATCACCGTAGTCAGTTAAAGCTGTGATGATTGCAACGCCAACCAAAGCGGCAATAAGACCATATTCAATCGCAGTAGCGCCAGACTCGTCTTTTAAAAATCTTACAAGTGTTTTCATGGTCAAGTTTCCTCATCTCTTTAAAGCAATTTATTTCAAAGGTTTAAAAAGCTGGTTAAATAACAGGCTTTAGAAATGAATAATTTTTCTATTCAAATTCTATCTATTACAACACAACGAATTAACTTTGAATTATTCTGGCTCATCAAAAATAGATTTTCTTACGGTGTACCTTTTAACTTCTTTTTCGGCTTCGCCCACAGAACTGGTTTGAACAGGGTCAATACCAAACTGTTTTTGATATGCATATTCTTTGGATGCATCACTGATCATTGGAACACCAAAAATCACACCCAGAACAACCGCAGCAGAAAAAATCAAACTGGTTTGCACAGCCGTCTCACCAGAGTTATTCGAAAAGAAGTTTTTCGTTTTAGTATTCAATCGATTATATTTCATTTTTCCGTCCCGAAAAATATGTTCTGGCACTTCAAACTAGAGTTCGGAGTGCCCTATAATCACTAAAATTATAAGTAATCTATAAAATATCCATTAACGCTGGAATAAAAGGATCATCAGCAGGTGGCAT
>CALFBU010000146.1 GCA_937951455.1 uncultured Rhizobiaceae group bacterium | reverse complement strand
AATCAAAAGGAGAAGATTATGAAAAAGCTTAGAATTACCTTGGCATCCATTGCTTTTGCTGCAGCGTCAATGACAACTGCCGCTTTTGCAGGTGACAAAGATGTTGTGCAGACTTTCTATGACTATCTTAGCAATCCTTCATCGGCCTCTCATGCTGAAACGTTTAAAGGTTCTACCGTAGAAGGTTGGGAAAGTATCGGAGATTACTCCGGCAAGATAAAAACACGTGATCAGTTCATTGGTCAGCTTGGCGGTTTTGGTCAACTGATTCCTGACATGAAGTGGGCTGTCGAAGAAATGTTGCAGGATGGCAACCGTGTTATTGTTCGTAGTCGTGCAACGGGCACGCCAAATGGACCGATGTTTGGTGTTGATGGCAAGGGTAAGAGTTTTGATATTATGACCATCGATATTCACACTTTGGAAGACGACAAGATTGTTCGCACATATCACGTTGAAGATTGGGCAGGCGCCTTACAGCAACTCAGTGCTAACTGAACTTAAAACTTCTGCCGAAAGATCAACTTTTGGCAGAATTTACAATTTAATTTAAGCGAGGAATTATGAAACGTAGAACAATATTAAAAACATCAATGAGTGCTGCCTTAGCGTTTGGAATTATTAATCAAGCAAAAGCACAAAATACGGACGATGAAACACAAAACTCTTTTAATGTCGTAATGGCTTTCATGATGGCTATGGGTAAAGGTGATATGGCTGCTATGACAGATTTGATGGCCGATGATATGATTTGGCATAACGAAGGTGATCCTAGCCTGCCGTGGATAGGAGAGACAAAAGGTAAAGAAGCAATTTTTAAGTTTCTAGGCGTTTTTTCATCGAATTTGGAAACTAGGCTTTGGAAAAACACTGATGCGTTTGCATCTGGAGATACGGTTGCCGTATTTGGTAGGATGAATGCAGTTGCCACTAAAACGGGTCAGGAGACAGGTGAATTTACTTTTGCTCTACGCGCAAAAGTGCGTGAGGAAAAAGTTGTACTTTGGAATTGGTTTGAAGATAGCTTTGCCGTTAGTCAAGCTTATCATGGTAGATGAGTCTCGTTATTGCCAAACTGCCCTAGAAATCTGACAATTTCTAATGCGTCGAAAGATCTATCATTTTCATAGAACAATATGACTTGGAGTAGGAGCTATGAACAATCAATATTCATTTTTAAAACCTGGTGCGGGTACGAATTATCAATGGGAAAATGACCATACCTTCGTAAAAGTATCTGCAGAAGATACTGGCGGCCAATATACGTTGATGGAAGATAACCTAAAAGCAACTTTTGAGCTTGGGCTGCATCGCCACGATCATCATGCTGAAACATTTTATATCCTTGAAGGCAGTCTTGATTTTTATATTGATGGCGATTGGATAACTGCAGAAGCAGGAAGTTGCTTGCATATTCCACCAGGCATCCCTCACGCCTGTGTCGTTAATCAGGAAAGTGATAAAGCGCGCATGTTGATGATTTATCAGCCTTCCGGGTTTGACAAGTTTCTTGCAGAAATGGGGTCGATGAGTAATGAGGACTTGAATGACCCTGCCAAAATGGAAGCTTTATCGCTCAAGTATGATATCATCAACATGGGCGATGTTCCGGAAAGAACTTAGTGCATCTATCTTTGCTTGTAGAAAGTGTCTTTCCTTGCTAAGCGTTTCGAAAATGTATTCTAAGAGGGGATGACAATGACAAATGAAAATAATGATAGCAATGAACACGACCGCGTAGAAGTGCGTCAGGGCAGAACTTCTGGAACAGTGCGATACATTCTTTTTGCATCTATGGCACTGGCTGTTATTGCAGCGTTTATCTTCTTTTTCGTATATTAAGAAATCAGATTATAAAAATGACAAAGCCCAAACAATGTTTGGGCTTTTTTGGTTCTTATGGCCACTTCACTTCTGGTGGCATGGAGCTTAGGATTGTTTCCACGTTGCCGCCGGTTTTCAGGCCGAAGATTGTCCCTCTGTCGTAGAGCAGGTTGAACTCGACGTAGCGACCACGGCGCACGAGCTGTTCTTCGCGTTGTTCGTCCGTCCAGGTCTTGTTCATGTTTTTCATCACGAGGGCAGGATAAACCACATTAAAGGCGCGGCCTACGTCTTGGGTGAAGGCGAAGTCTGCGTCCCAGCCGCCTTTTTCTTCGTCTGAATGCAAGTAGTCATAGAAGATACCGCCGATGCCGCGCATTTCGTCTCGGTGTTTGAGATAGAAATACTCGTCGCACCATTCTTTATATTCATCATAATTTGCAACCGCGTGACGATCGCAGGCGAATTTCATGCCGCGGTGGAAGACGCGTGTGTCTTCGTCTTCTTGGGTTCGTCTTGCGTCCAGAACCGGGGTAAGATCTGCGCCGCCGCCAAACCATTGGCTTGTGGTGACGACCATGCGCGTATTCATGTGCACGGCGGGTACGTTCGGGTTTTGCGGGTGTGCGATGAGCGAAATGCCTGACGCCCAGAATTGCGGGTTTTCGTCTGCGCCCGGAATTTGCTTCCGGAAATCTTCTGAAAGTTCACCATGCACGGTTGAGGTATGAACGCCGACTTTTTCGAAAACACGTCCATACATCATGGACATGGTGCCGCCGCCGCCGTGGCCTTCTTCCCTTTGCCAATCTTTACGTACAAAACGGCCTGGCTCTTGGTCAGACATTGGGCCTTCCAGTGTGTCTTCCAGCTGTTCAAAGCTTGCACAAATGTCATCTCGGATTTTTTGAAACCACTGTTCGGCCAGTTGTTTCTTTTCATCCAGATTTTCAGGAAGGCCTGGAGGTGGTGGTGTGTGTTTGCCTGCCAATTTGTAATTCCCCGTATGCTTTGTGGTTGAGATGACTTGTCCATATTTTGGAACGTTTTGCAATATGATGTCTCCAGAAAACTTGACTTGGATCAAGCGAGCACCCAAATTAACCATATGTTAATAATTCAAGGCCGAGAAAATGCCTGATATTGATGAAAGAAAAGCACGATATTCCGTTTCTGACGCCAGCAAGGCGTCAAGGGCCGTAGAACGTGCGCGCACCAGCAATAAAAGCTGGGCAGAGCGCCGCAAGGAAATGCGAAAGAACATTTTGGGCAGACGCGGCGCATCCCTCAGCAGTTGGAAGCGTGAAACGCACGTTATGCCGCGTGAAGAAGCCAGAACCTTTGCCAAAAGCTTTTTGAAGAAATATCCAAAGGCTGCCTATTGGAGCGAAGTGGAAAGTTGGCGTGTGCTCGATAATGACGTGATTGAGTTTACTCTGAGACGTCTGCCGAGCGCTGATTGAAGCGCAATCTAGGGTAAGCTCAATTTGCTCATACGCCCGCCATCCACTGTCCAGACTTGACCTGTAACGAAAGACGCTTCGCTTGATGCTAGCCATTTGACAAGCGATGCAATTTCTTCTGGTTTGCCTGTTCTCCCCACAGGATGAACGCGACCAATTTGCTCGCGAAATTCCTCAGGATCACCAAGGCTTTCGATAAAAGCGATGTTCAAGTCTGTGTCAATCCATCCAGGCGCTACCGCATTACAGCGGACACCATCTGAACCATGGTCAACTGCTATTGCACGTGTGAGGCCATGTAACCCTGCTTTTGAAGCGCAATAGGCCGGGTGTCGTGGGTTCGACCCTAAACCTTCGATCGATCCAATGTTTATAATTGAACCCGAAGCTTTGATTAAATGCGGCATGGCGTATTTTGTTAAAAGAAAAGGGGCAGTTAAATTTACTAGAATGGTTTTTGCCCAATCTTCTGGCGAAGCTTCAAGAACCGTTCCTTCAAGCATCAAGCCTGCATTGTTTACTAGAACATCAAGCTGGCCATGTTTGTTGATGATATGATCAATAACCTGTTGCGGTGCTTCTTCGTTTAGGAAGTCTGACTTGATGCATTCATAGTTTTCATCATCTTGCCTCTGAGCTGTAATGACTTTTGCGCCTGCATCATGAAACGCTTTAGCACATGCGGCGCCTATGCCACTTCTGCCACCAGTGACCAGAATGACTTTATCTTTGAAATCCGTCATTGAACTGGCTTGCCTCCGTTTACTTCTAGCAATGCACCGCACATGTATCTGGATTGGTCGGAGGCAAGAAACAAGACTACGTCAGCAATGTCTTCTGGTTCTGCAATGCGCCCAAGGGGAACTGAAGCGTTGAGTTCATCAATTGCCTTGTCAGGATCAAGGCCTCTGGTTTCAAAACCTGTGCGTATCATGGGAGTGTTTACTTCATTAGGACAAACCGCATTAACGCGAATGTTTTGATGTGCGTGATCCATACCAAGACATTGTGTGAGCGAAGCAATGGCTGCTTTTGACATGACGTATATTGGGTGATTAGGCCCTGGATGAACGCCCCAACATGAAGATGTATTGACGATTGCCCCGCCGCCAGCCTTTGTCATAATCGGAATTGCCGCACGGCAAAGACGAAAAGGCGCTTCGACGTTGATTGCCATGGTACGCTTTAAGTCTTCATCGTTCGAAACTGTGATATCTCCTCGCGTAATTATGCCAGCATTATTGATGAGTATATCAAGTCCACCCATGTATTCATGTGCTTTTAGAGGAAGGGTGTCGCAAAAAACTGCTTCTAGTAAATTGCCCGCAATGCTGAAATCTGCATCAGATGTGCTTATGTCTGTGCCTGTTACTGTCGCGCCTTCGGCCTGAAGCCTTTTGACAATCGCCTTACCAATTCCGCCAGCAGCACCTGTGACCAATGCTTTTTTACCTGCAAGCTGCATGTTGGTTTCCTTCGCTTTCTTATTTTCAGAAAGTGTAATGAAGGAAACAACGAATTGTTAGTTTCATTTGCGACCTTGAAACCAATTTTTGAAATTAGATAAAATTCTTTTTTCTACCCAACTTGCCTAATAGCTTCTCCCAAGACCATGGCGCCTGTAAGCGCCATGTTCAGCGACCTTGCTTCGCCTGCCATTGGAATGGTCAGGCGTTGGTCTACAGCTTCGTGGACATAGTCTGGCGCGCCGATGCTTTCGCGGCCCAGCATGATGAGGTCGCTGTCTTCGTATTTAAAGTCGGTGTAGCCTTGTGTGGCTTTTGTAGTCAGCAAAAGGGAACGTCTTTTTTCTGCCTTGCGCCATGTTTCAAACTCTGCCCAGTTTAAATGTTTTTGCATCGCGGCTTGTTCAACGTAGTCCATGCCAGCGCGACGGAAGGCTTTTTCATCCAGTCTGAAACCTGCTGGCTCGATGATATGGACTTTAACCCCCATGCAGGCAGCAAGACGCAACAGAGTTCCTGTGTTTCCTGGGATGTCAGGCTGGAATAAAACAAGATCGGGCATAGTAAATTTAGCTCAAGAGGATTAGATAGAGGGTATGTACTCTTATTTTGAATCCTTAATCAATCCGTATCCTGACGATGCACCTCAGCAATCGCCTGATACCATGCTTGCATTCTTCTGGCATTACACAAGGCCAGTTTGGAAAATTCTTGCATTGATGACCTTACTGATCATGGTGATCTCGGCAATGGAAGTCGCACTTTTTGGATTTATGGGGAATATCGTTGATTGGTTGAGTGAAGCTAATCGCGAAACCTTCTTGGTTGATGAAGGGGTGACCCTTGCCATTATGCTTGGGTTTATCTTAATTGTTATGCCGCTCATTGGGGTGTTTCATTCCATGCTTTTGCATCAGTCGATTTTGGGTAATTACGGCATGATCATGCGTTGGCAGATGCATAAATATCTGTTGCGCCAAAGCATGTCCTTTTTCTCGGATGAATTTGCAGGTCGGGTTGCCACCAAAGTGATGCAAACATCGCTGGCGGTTCGCGATGCCACCATAACGATTTTGAACGTGATGGTGTATGTCTCGGTTTATTTTCTGGGCGCGATGATATTGGCGGCTTCTTTCCATTGGGCGTTGATGTTGCCTTTTGCCATTTGGCTGGCTTTGTATCTACTCATGCTTCGATATTTTCTGCCGAGAATGTCTGCTATTTCAAAACTGCAAGCTGACGCGCGTTCGCTGATGACGGGTCGTGTGGTGGACAGTTACACCAATATCACTACGGTCAAGCTGTTCGCGCATACGGATCGTGAAGAGGCTTACGCAAAAGATGCGATGGACGGGTTTTTAAAAACGGTGCATCCGCAGATGCGGCTTTCGACCAGTATGGAAATGTGCATCAAGTTTCTCAATCATCTGCTGCTTGCAGGTGCTGCAATGGCCGGCATTTTGTTGTGGGTTTCCAATTCGGTTAGCGTGGGTGCTGTAGCGGTGGCTGTGGGCCTTGTGCTTCGTATGAATGGCATGGCCTATTGGGTGACATGGGAACTGGCACGATTGTTTGAAGCGCTTGGCGTTGTGCAGGATGGTATGAACATGCTTTCCAAGGCACAAAACATTCAGGACAAGCCTGATGCGGTTGAACTTGATGCACACGATAAGCCAATCCGTTTTGAAAACGTTTGCTTCACCTATGGGGGTGAGGGAACTGTTATGGACAGCCTTTCACTTGATATCAAGCCGGGTGAAAAAATCGGCCTCGTTGGGCGATCAGGTGCGGGCAAGACGACACTCACCAATATTTTGCTCAGGTTTTATGATGTGGAAAAGGGAGCGGTTAAGATTGGTGATGTCAATATCAGCGATGTCAAACAGGACAGTCTTCGCGCAAACATTGGCATGGTAACGCAAGATACATCGCTTTTGCATCGTACTATCCGCGAAAATATTGCCTATTCAAAACCCAAGGCGAGTGATGAAGAAATCATCGAAGCTGCCAAACGAGCGAATGCTTGGGAGTTCATTCAAACACTGGTCGATAATCAAGGTCATGTGGGTCTGGATGCGCAAGTGGGTGAGCGTGGGGTAAAGCTTTCTGGCGGGCAAAGACAGCGTATCGCGATTGCACGGATATTCCTGAAAGACGCGCCCATTCTGGTTCTGGATGAAGCGACCTCTGCGCTCGACTCAGAAGTTGAAGCCGCCATTCAGGAAAGCCTGTTTAAACTGATGGAAGGCAAAACGGTTATCGCGATTGCTCACAGGCTTTCTACCATTGCCCAGTTGGACAGGCTGATTGTGATGGAAAAAGGTGAGATTGTTGAAAACGGTACGCATGATGAACTGGTGGCAGCGGGTGGCATTTATGCAGACCTATGGTCTCGTCAGTCGGGTGGTTTTCTATCCGTTGACAGCACAACGAAACCTCAAGCGGCTGAATAAACATGCGGATCGTGAATGCTGTTTTTGAGTTTTTTGAAGGCTGGATAGACCCCTTCAAACCACGGCAGGATTACGAACCTCCCAATAAGTTTCTGGCCTATGTCTGGCATTATGTCAGTCAGGTTAAATGGGCGTTTCTGGCGCTGCTGCTTTACGGATTTGCCAATGCAGTCATTGAAGCAATCGTTTTCTCATACGTTGGACAATTGGTTGATATTCTAACGCAGTTTGAAGCGCAGGGAAAACATGCGACAGGGTGGGACGGTTTGCTGGCTGAGTTTGGCAGTACGCTTCTATTGATGTTTTTTGTGGTGGCACTTTTGCGCGCAACGATCGTTACCTTCGGTGCCTTGATTGAAGAGCAGGTGATTGTGCCGGGCTTTTTCATGATGATGCGATGGCAAAGCCATAAACATGTCATCGGGCAGTCGCTTTCCTTTTTTCAAAATGATTTGGCAGGGCGCATAAGCCAAAAGGTGTTTCAATCCGGCATGGCAACCGGCGACATGATGATCTCGCTTTTGCAAGTGATCTGGTTCGTTGTGATTTACGCGGTTACGACCGCAGGGCTCTTGTTTTCGCTTGATTGGCAATTGGGTCTTGTCATCGCAGTTTGGATTGCCGCTTTTTATGCGATTGCCAGATATTTCATTCCAAAGGTGAGAGATCACGCCCGCAGATCTGCTGAAACGGCGTCAGGTGTTTCAGGGCGCATGGTGGACAGTTATTCAAACATTCAAACGGTCAAACTGCATGGCGGTTCTAATCAGGATGACTTTATTCTGGAAGCCATGCATAAGCACCAACAAGCGATTTATCCATTTACCAGAACGCTGACCTCCATGCGGGTTTGTCTGGCAGTTGTGAACGGCATGGTTATTTCCATCATCGCCTATATCGCGATTGACCTTTGGCTTTCGCAGCAAACCACACTTGGGTCGGTAGCTTTTGTGCTTGCGTTGGTGCTTCGCTTGCAGCTCTTGTCCGGCAGGTTGCTTGGCAATCTCAATGGTTTTTTCAGAAATGTAGGTGTGACGCAAAATACGATGGATTTGGTCGCCGAACCGCATCAGATACAAGACCAACCAGATGCGGTAGATTTTGAATTCAAAGGCGGCAAGATAGAGTTTCAAAATGTCAGTTTTCACTACGATAAAGTGGATGGCGTTATCGACGAACTGAATTTGAAAATTGAGCCGGGTGAGAAAATTGGGATTGTTGGCCCTTCAGGTGCTGGCAAGACAACATTATTGCATTTGCTGATGCGATTTTATGATCCGGAAAGTGGCGCGGTCGTCATTGATGGCCAGAATATTGCCAAGGTGAGGCAAGACAGTTTGCGTTCAAACTTTTCCTTTGTTCAGCAGGATGTGCAGCTCTTTCACCGTTCCGTTTTTGAAAATATTGCGCAAGGGAGTGCGTTTTCAGATAAAGACAAGGTTATCGAGGCAGCGAAACTCGCCAATGCGCACGAGTTCATCATGAAACTGGAGGATGCCAAGGGCAACACGGGCTATGATGTGCAGGTAGGTGAGCGTGGCGTGAAGCTTTCTGGCGGGCAACGCCAACGCATTGCCATTGCTCGTGCGCTTTATCGTGATGCGCCCATTCTGGTATTAGATGAGGCAACCAGTCAGTTGGATTCTGGCGTAGAAGAAGCCATTCAGGAAAATCTGTCGAAACTGATGGCGGGTAAAACTGTTTTCGTCGTGGCGCATCGGCTATCGACACTATCCAAGTTGGATCGTCTGATTGTCTTGGATAAAGGTAAAATTGTTGATGAAGGGGCGCATAAGGCGCTAATCTCCAAGAATGGACTTTATGCCTCATTATGGGCCACTCAAACCAAAGTTTAGTGCATAAATCAGCATGATTTCAGCAGGTTGTTATTAAAGACTTGCAATTACGTTGAATGCGCTAAATATTGCTTTTATTGAGTAGTATGAAAGTAAATCGTTCATTTTAAGTGAGTAATCCAACTTATGAGTAACCGGGAAGAGCTTGAAAATTGGATTGCACGTTCTGCGCTTGGCAGCACTTCGGATTTCGAACTTTTATATAATGCA
>CALFBU010000145.1 GCA_937951455.1 uncultured Rhizobiaceae group bacterium | reverse complement strand
AAGGCATACATCATCAAGTTCACACCAGAACGGAATGCATAATTGCGTTGTGTCGGGTCTGGCGGAATGGTCGGTAGTAGGGGGCGCAAGCTACCATCCACGGCCCAAGCGCCTGCAAAATCATTGCTGGTTATCATGATGGATGACACCCCGTCGCCAGCACGTGCAGGTCTTCGACCTTCGGTCGGGTTCAGGTTCTGAGACTTTTCAACCCATAAATCACCGCCTGCATAACGACCCGGGAAACGATCCAGCAGGTAAAAGGATTTTGTCAAAACATGGTCGGTAGGAACAGGCTCAAGCGGGGGTATGTCCAAAGTTGACAGAATTTGTTGCAGCGTACGGGCAGCGGGTGAAGCGGATGTCCCACCCAAGACACCTGACACCTGATCGCGTGTATCAAACAGGATGCTGCCGCCCTCTTTCATATAGGCATCGATGCGAGCAATGGTTTCTGCACTTGGCAATTCTGCGCGTGGATCAACCGGCCAATAAATCAGAGAATAAAACGAAAGCTCATCCTGGCTGATATCAAGACCAATGGGTTCACCAGGTTCAAGTGCTGTTCTGCTTGAAATGAAAAAGGTCAGTCCCTTCATGCCTGCCTGACTGATGTCATCAACTTCGCTAATGCCCGTCACGACATAAGCCAATCTTGTTTTAAGCGCGGACTGAAAATCAAAATTCTCATCAGTTTCCTGCGCCAAACTTGGAGTGGCAGATGTGAAGAGTGCCAAGGCAAAACCCACCACCATAATGGAAGCCAGAACTTTTTTGTTTGTTTTGCGATTTCGAAGTGCACCTGACATCCAAAGTACGGCTAGGCAGTCGATGATCAGCAAAATAGCAGCTGCGACCAGCAGCCAGATCTTCAAGTCAAAACTTGCACCTGTGAGATAGCTTTGTCTGGTGAAGCCGTCGATGAAATTTGTGTCTGCCAATGGGGTCAGCGTGGTTTCCTCTTCAAAAAGGTTAAGTGCTGTGAAGCCATCTTCAGTGCCGTAAAAGCCGGGTGGGTTTTCTGCTGTTACGACAACGTTTTGATCCGCTTCAACCACCAAAGGTTTGATTGCGGCATCGGGTGGTGTGAATTGGCCTTCGCCATTGAGAATACGCAATGGCGGCAGTGATATGGCTTCACTTTGATTGGCTGTTGTACCACTTGAACGTGAAAGGTTCACGGTGCGTCTTAGCATTTCCACGAAGGTTCCTGACAAGGGCAAGTTAGACCATTCAGCATCAGACCCCACATGGAAGAGCACAATCCAGCCGCTGCCGCGTTTTTCGGCTGTCACCAGTGGTGTACCATCTTCCAGTGTTGCCCAGGTTTTTTCTTCAAGTTGCGCTTCCTGCTAGGCTAGTAGTTGTTTTCTCACAACGACATCACGTGGAGGATTAATGCCAAAGAACGGGCTTTCGCGTTCAAAGGCTGCTAGTGATTTGGGTGTTTCCCAGGAAAGGGCGCCACCAAGGTTGCGGTCGCCCGGGCGG
Source organism: uncultured Rhizobiaceae group bacterium (assembly GCA_937951455.1). Lineage (GTDB taxonomy): Bacteria > Pseudomonadota > Alphaproteobacteria > Rhizobiales > Rhizobiaceae > JAALLB01. The sequence continues at coordinate 1,290 of CALFBU010000145.1, read as the reverse complement.
ATATCAACGGGCAAGAGATTTCCCTGAGGTGCGCCTGCAAGGCGAGGGCCTGAAAAGCGAATGAGCAAGCCGCCTTTTTCAATCCACTCGGATAGTTGTTCTTCTGCGGACTCTGTAATGACGCCCACATCTGCAAGCGCAATGGCCGATACGCCCTGATTGATGAGTTCTAGTACAGAGGCGGTTACATTTGCGTCTGCGGAGCGGCGTAAATCTGAAAAGGGTTCAAGCGCTTTTGAAATGTAATAAAGGGGTGATAGCAGGGGCTGGCTCAAATCATATTTCTCGCCTGAGATAAGCCCGACCAGTCTGCGTCTGTTATTATCATCCAGCAATTGAACAGCGGCGGCATTCCTTGCGGTGTCGACTTCCAGCCTTGCGATTTGGTTTCGCAACTCAACAGGGCCATCAAATGTAAACCTGGTTTTGGTTTCGCCATCGCCAAAAAATGCGTTTACCCTCGATATGACGACGCCTTTAAGATCTCGTGCGATCACCGATACTTCTTGCGACCCAGCAGATTCCGCGCGGGTTAGGTTTCCAAAGAGTTCTGAAGGTTCATTGCTGATGGTTTCAATGATGATCAGGTTCTCGGTATCCGCTTCATAGAGTGCGGTTGCTGTATTGGCAGCGCGCATTGTATTTGCAAGTTCTTCCGTGCCTTCGCGTGCAAGACCGTCGGATAACCATACAATTTGGCCGGGGTTTGTTGTTCTGATTTTGGCAGGTAAAGTGCTTGCCGTTTTTGCGTGGTCTGGCTCAATGGCAATGCTTTCGCTGGCTTCCAAAAGACTTGCTGCGTCTTCGGGTGTCAGCGGTTCACTGCTCCAGTTTTCATGGCCTGCAGTGCTTTGCAAAATTACAGTTCGTCCAGCCTCTTTTGCTTCTGTTACGAGCGCAAGGGCTGTATTGCGTCTTGTTTCCCAATCTTTAGCAGATGCCCAACCATCGTCCATGACAATCATCACAGGGCCTTCACCGTTCAGGGATGATTCTTGCGGATTGAGAATGGGGCCAGCCATGGCAAGAATAACCAATGCTGCCATTAACAAGCGCAAGAGGGTTAGCCACCATGGGCTTTGTGCGGGTGTTTCCTCTTTTTCCTGTAGCTTGGCCAGGATGCGAGTTGGGGGGAAAACTTCTTCTTGTGGTTTTGGCGGGGTCAAGCGTAACAGCCACCAAATAACTGGCAGCGATAACAGCGCCATCAGGAGCCATGGAGATGTAAATGCGATTGGGAGACCAAACATTACAGTGGGCGCTCCCCTAAATGCGTGTGCAGTTTTACTA
>CALFBU010000144.1 GCA_937951455.1 uncultured Rhizobiaceae group bacterium | reverse complement strand
CCAACGATGGATTAGGTTTTGCCCTCTCCCCCAAAACGTTTGTGTGGGAGAGGGTGAGCCACCTGCGCTTAAGCGCAGAGGCTCGGGTGAGGGGTAATGCCTGCAACATTAAAATTAGGTCGACATTACCCCTCATCCGACGCTTATCGCTAACGCTCAAATGCGCACCTTCTCCCACAAGGGGAGAGGGTAAAACCTAATCCATCGTTGGAATGGAGAACTCCGCACCTTCCTTGGTGCCTGATGGCCAGCGCGTCGTGACGGTTTTGGTTCTTGTATAGAACTTGTAGGCATCAGGACCGTGCTGGTTCAAATCACCAAAGCCTGAACGCTTCCAGCCACCAAATGTATAATAGGCCAGTGGCACAGGGATTGGCACGTTCACGCCAACCATGCCGATGTTTATGCGGCTGGCAAAGTCACGAGCGGTGTCACCATCACGCGTAAAGATTGCAACGCCGTTGCCGTATTCATGCGACATGGCGAGGTCTAGACCTTCTTCATAGTCTGCTGCACGAACCACTGAAAGCACAGGGCCGAAGATTTCTTCTTTATAAATGCTCATGTCTTTGGTGACATTGTCGAAGAGACAGCCGCCTATGAAATAACCATTTTCATAGCCTTGCATTTTGAAGTCACGGCCATCGACTACCAGGTCAGCGCCTTCTTTTACACCTGCATCAATATAACCTTTAACGCGGGTATGCGCTTCTTTGGTGACCAATGGGCCAAAGTCAGCATCATCACCTGCAGTGTAAGGAGCAATTTTCAGGTTCTCAACGCGTGGCGTGAGTTTTTCCATCAGGCGGTTTGCTGTGTCTTCACCGACAGGAACAGCAACTGAAATCGCCATGCAGCGCTCACCCGCTGCGCCATAACCAGCACCGATAAGCGCGTCGACTGCCTGATCCATGTCCGCATCCGGCATGATGATCATGTGGTTCTTTGCACCGCCAAAACACTGTACGCGTTTGCCGTTGGCGCAACCGCGCGAATAAACATATTCAGCAATCGGAGTAGAGCCCACAAAGCCAACCGCCATGATGTCGGGATGATCCAAGATGCCGTCCACAGCCTCCTTGTCGCCGTGAACCACTTGAAGAACACCATTTGGAAGACCTGCTTCCGTCATCAGTTCTGCCAGCATCACGGGTACGGAAGGATCGCGTTCAGATGCCTTGAGGATGAATGAATTACCACATGCAATTGCAGGGCAGAATTTCCACATCGGGATCATGGCCGGGAAGTTGAACGGTGTAATACCTGCCACAACGCCAAGCGGTTGTTTGATCGAATGCATGTCGATGCCAGGGCCAGCACCTTCTGTGAATTCACCCTTAAGCAAATGTGGCGCGCCGATGCAAAACTCTGCAACTTCGAGACCACGCTGCACATCACCTTTAGCATCCGGCACGGTTTTACCATGCTCAGAAGAAAGCATTTCAGCGAGCTTTTGCATGTCGCGGTTCAGAAGTTGGACGAACTTCATCATCACGCGTGCACGTTTTTGAGGGTTTGTGGCACCCCATGCAACTTGCGCTTCCTTGGCGCTTGCAATGGCTGCGTTCAATTCATCGGCGTTTGCAAGCGGCACGTGTGCCTGAACTTCGCCTGTTGCCGGGTTGAACACATCAGCGGTGCGCCCGGAAGTGCCTTCGACGCGTGCGCCGTTAATATAATGTGGAATGGTTCTCACGCGATTTTCTCCTCAGAAATCATTTTTTTTAATTTTTAAATGTTTATTTTTAACCCAACAATAGGTTATAAGTCCTTTTTATTGTGCAATATTGCACGGCCTTGAGACCACTCTACACTAAGATGAGGTCAGTTTGAACTGGGATGATTACAGATATTTTCTGGCTGTTGCGCGAACTGGCAAGTTAAGTCTTGCGGGTCAGCAATTGTCCGTTGATCATGCGACGGTTGGTCGTCGTGTGAAGGCTTTGGAAGAATCGCTGAAAATTCATTTGTTTGATCGCAGTCCGCAAGGCTATTCGCTTACAGATGCAGGGCAAAATCTTGTCACCATTGCTGAATCCATGGAAACGGGTGCGATTGCCGCGCAGACAGAATTTGGTGGAGAAGCTGATAGTGTTTCAGGCGTTGTTCGGGTTGGCGCGCCTGAAGGCATGGCAACGAGCATTTTGGCGCAATGTGCAGCGGAGCTGTGCGAGGAACATCCACGGCTTGAACTTCAATTGGTCACCATGCCGCGCACATTTTCGCTTTCCAAGCGCGAAGCCGACATTGCAATTGCCGTTTCTGCGCCAACATCCGGGCGTCTTAAATATAGAAAGATTTCAGATTACACGTTGCACCTATACGGCACGAAAGAATATCTGGATGCGCACCCGCAAGTCAAAGAGATTGCAGACCTAAAACGTATTCGCGGTATTGGTTATGTTTCCGATTTAATTTACGATAAAGAACTGGATTACATTCCGCTCGTTTCACCCGATATCAAGCCTTATCTGACCAGCTCCAGCGTGCATGTTCAGCTAGAGGCAACCTTGGCAAATGGTGGCGTTTGTATCTTGCATGATTTCATCGCCAAACAATATCCACAACTTCAAAAAGTGCTGCCGGATGAAATATCCTTCACACGGACATTTTGGTATATCGTGCATGAGGATTATGCGAAATTACAACGCATCAAGGTAGTCTCGGACAAGATTATCGAACACATTCGCAAGCGCCTAAAGCACGATTAATATGGCTGATTATTTCCTTATCATCGCTGCAGCCTTTGGTGCGGGTGTGCTTAATACGATTGCTGGTGGTGGCACGTTTTTAACATTTCCCGCACTGGTGTTTATTGGTGTGCCGCCGGTTATTGCAAATGCGACAAGCGGTGTGGCGGTGCTCCCTGGATATTTGAGCGGTGCGTTGGGCTTTAAAAAAGAACTCCAGATTTTTGATCGAAAGCAGCTTATTCGACTGAGTATGATTACGATTGTTGGCGGCTTGGTCGGTTCGTTGCTTTTGCTCGTGTCATCAAATGAAGCATTTTCTGTTATCGTGCCATTTTTACTTTTTGGCGCAACGTTAACCTTCCTGTTTGGTGAAAAAATAGGAAATTGGGCGGAGAGCAAAAGTCGTTCCGTTACGCCGTTTGGCGCCTTTGGGCTTTTCCTGGTCAGTATCTATGGCGGCTATTTCAACGGTGGATTGGGCATCATTTTGCTCGCTCTTTTTGCACTTTGGGCGATGCAGGATATTCATGAGATGAACGGATTGAAAAACTGGCTCTCGTTTGTTTTGTCAGCGATCTCCGTTGCCGTATTTGCGATCGGTGGCTTGGTTGAGTGGCACTATGCGGTTGTGATGATGGTGGCAGCAATGATCGGTGGGTATGCTGGTGCGCCGATTGCCAGGGCTTTGCCCAAGAAAGTTGTGAGAGCTTTGATTGCACTCGTTGGCTTTACGATGAGTGCGGTCTTCTTTTGGCGGTTGATAGGCTAATTTTTGCGTTCGATGGTAAAGCGTGCAGCCTCAATCAGAATGTCCGCCTTTTTGCCAAATGGGACAAGTGTTTCGATTGCCATGTCCAATAATTGCTTGGCGCGCCTTTGGGATTCTTCCACGCCGTATAGTGATACCAATGTGCCTTTGCCCTTGTCGGCATCTTTTGCAGTTTGCTTGCCCATGGTTTCCGCGTCTGAGGTTACATCCAGAATATCATCTGCAAGCTGGAATGCCTGACCAATGATATCTCCAAAATCAAAGAGTGTTTGTTGCTCTTCTTTTGAAGCTCCACCTAATATTGCACCTGCATGACAAGCACATCTTATAAGCGCGCCTGTTTTCATGGCTTGCAGCGTGAGGATTTCTTCTTCGCTAATCGATGGTTTTTGCTCTGCTGCAAGATCAAGCATTTGTCCGCCAACCATTCCACCAAGGCCAG
>CALFBU010000143.1 GCA_937951455.1 uncultured Rhizobiaceae group bacterium | reverse complement strand
TGGTCTTTTGGAGCGTTATCAAGAGGGGGCCTGGGCTTATTTCAGATTGGTAGACCAGGGAACAGGTTCTGGTCTTGTCCAATCGATTATCGCTCAGTTTGATCCCCATGATAAAGATATTGAGCGCGATAGGGAACGCTTGCAGACGGTTCGCAAAAAACGTGCAGCACAGGCTTCTGAGTATTTTAGCAATAATGCTGGTGAGTGGGATAAAATTCGTTCACTCCATATCGATGAGGCGAACGTTGAAGCTGCCATGCTTTCCATGATTGGGGAAGACAAGATCAACAACATGCTTGATTTGGGAACGGGCACGGGGCGCATTCTGGAATTGTTTTCTGGCATATTTGAAAAGGGCACAGGCATTGATGCCAGCCGCGACATGCTTTCAATCGCACGTTCTCGTCTTGATGAAGCCAATCTTTCGCGTGTACAAACCCGCCAAGGCGATCTTTACATTTTACCAACCCCATCGGGCATGTTTGATCTGGTTACAATCCATCAGGTTCTGCATTTTCTTGATGATCCACAGGGCGCTATTTCAGAAGCATCAAAAGCCTTGGTTGTGGGAGGCCGTATGTTGATTGTTGATTTTGCCCCGCATGAACTGGAATTTCTCCGCGAAGATCATGCACATATTCGCATGGGCTTTTCTGATGAACAAATGGGTGAATGGCTTAAGGAAGCTGGGCTTAACTTAAGTAAAGTAAAGCATCTGGAACCTAAAAACAAACAAGCCAAAGACGCCTTAACGGTGAGCCTTTGGCTTGCAGAAAAATAAACGGCGTCAAACTCAAAACGACGTTAAGTATTTTATCCAATTAATCCGAATACGATTGCCGATACAAAAAAGAATGCTGCAATCGTAATGACGAAATTGGCTTTTTGTAATAAATGCATATCAACCTCCTCTTGCTGATACCCAACCTAAACTAAAGTCTAAGACAAGTTGGGATAAGTGCAAGCTGTTTTCTCTTTTTCAAGATTAGTTATTTTGGGTGTTCTTCCAACCAATTGATGCAATTGATTTAATTTGAATGGTGCTTGTTGAAAAAAATACTTTTTACGCGAAACAGATGACTTTAGGCAGTGCTAATGCCTTAATCTGGTCATCTTAAGAATACGGCCATCAACCAGTGATAGTCCTGTGATAATCAATATCATTCCAATGATGTTGCTTAATGTCAGCGTTTCACCCAACCAGAAAATGCCTAGCAAAATCGCGCTGACGGGCACTAAAAACGTAACCAGTGATACATTCGTTGCGCCAACATTGCTCAAAATCTTGAAGAACAAAACGTAAGCAAATGCCGTGCATACTATGGCGAGGCCCAAGAGTGCGACAATCATTTCTAGATCTGGCGCCTGGATTGAAAAAGGGTCTTCGTATAAAAATATCAACGGCAGCATCACAAGGCTGGATGCTGTTAATTGACCGGTTGATATGATGATCGGATCTTGCCCCTTGAAGCGTTTGCCCCACACACCTGCAAAGCCATAGGATATAGTTGCGCCAAGGACTGCGCCTTGCGCCCATGCGGATGCCGTTAGACCCTGCATGAAATCAGCTCCGATCAAGGTTGCTACCCCCATAAAGCCAAAGCAAATTCCCAATATTTTATTGGTAGAAAACTTTTCATCTGATGTGAATTGATTGGCAATAATGAGCGTCCAAATAGGCGTCATGGCATTCACAACTGCTGCAAGACCAGAGCCAATTTCCTGTTGTCCGATCAAAATCAGTGAAAAGGGGATGACATTGTTTAAGATGCCCATGATCAGAACTGCAGACAGGATGCTTCGCTCCATGGGAAACTTTCTGGCGGTCATAAGAACAAAAACCCAAAGCGTAAGGGCGGCTATAAACACCCTTAAAAAGACCACGGTGAAGGGAGGCCATTCGATCATGAGTATTCTGCCAAAAAGGAACGATCCGCCCCAAATAAAAGCCAAGAGGGCAATCAGCAACCAATCTTTGGCTGACGGTTGAATGTTGGTGTTCAGGTTTTTTGTCATATGCCATGAGTATGGTGTGGCTGATTACATTACCACCTGAAACTTGCATTCTATTCAGTTATTTTCAACTTGATGCAATGTTTCTCACTACGTTCCGCTGACTTAGAAAAGCTCTTATAAAGCAGATTGTTAGAACTCATAAAGGCTCCCTTGTGCTATATTCTTTTATTTTGACTACTTAGCTACAGTGTCACATTTGTGAAATACTACTTGCTTATTTCTACGTATGGCGCAAATATTGAGCAGTTCGGGCATATTGCGAACATGAAGATGACTGGAATAACTGAATTTAAAAGTTCAGCATGGTTGGTTTTAAACCTGCGAAATGAAGTAGAATACACCGTTTCACCCTTTCCTCGACATTGTGCACTGCCTGATAGCGGTATGTGCCGCATCTATGAGATGGAAGAAAGGACCCCGAACCATGTCACAATCAGGAACCGTAAAGTTCTTCAACACCGAAAAAGGCTTTGGCTTCATTACACCAGAAGATGGTGGAAAAGATGTATTTGTTCATATTTCTGCTGTGCAAGCATCCGGAATGGAAAGTTTGACAGAAAATCAACAAATCACCTTTGAAACAGAGCCAGATAACCGTGGCAAAGGCCCAAAGGCAATCAATATTCAGGCTGTATAAGCTTACTCTATAAATTCATTCATAAACCCGACTTCGTCAAAGGTCGGGTTTTTTGTTTGCTTGGCGAAAAATAACGTCAGCAAATTACATTAAAAAAATCACGAGACGAACGAGTTATTAATAAAACTGTTTGATATTAATCAAATGCGGTTCGTTCAAAATTTCATGGCAGCTTTATGCCTCTCATTCATCTCGGCTTGTTCGCCAAGTTTAAAGTCAGATGCGTTAAAGCCAGAGACACAAGCTTATGCGCCCTCTGATGTTATCGTTGATTTCGACGCAAATGTTTCCATGGCGAAAATCAATCAGGTACGACAAAGACATTTCTTGCCAGCGTTCATGTTTGATCAGCGTCTAATGGCTGCCGCACAGCGGCACGCTGATTTGATGGGTCGCAGTGGTAAATTCGGCCATGAATTTGGCCCTTCGACCAAATTCAAAAAGCGTATTTTTGCCGTTGGGTTTGATAACAGCGCAGGCGAAAATCTTGGCGTTGGATACCAAAGCATTGAAGCTGCGATTGAAGGTTGGCTTAATTCTCCAGGACATCGCAAGATTTTGCTCAAACGTAATTACAGTCTGGGCGGCATCGCCTATGCTGCCAATACGTCCGGCAAAAGTCCGCGTCTTAATCACTTCTGGGTTCTGATTGTTGGCGCTGAATAACGCCTAACGAACCAAATTGTGCAAGCCCACATTCTCAATGTTGTTTTCGCCGCAAAGTCCCATGGTCACATCCATTTCATTGCGGATGATTTCCAATGCCTTTGTGACGCCAGGTTTGCCCATGGCACCCAAGCCGTAAATGTAAGAACGTCCGATGTAGGTGCCCTTTGCACCTTTGGCCATTGCTTTAAAAACATCTTGACCGGAGCGTATGCCGCCATCCATGTGGACTTCGATTTTATCGTCCACCGCATTTACGATTTCTTCCAGAATGTCATAAGAGGCAAGCGCGCCGTCCAGTTGTCGCCCACCATGATTGGAAACGACAATGGCATCTGCACCGATTTTGGCTGCGATCTTCGCATCCTCAACGTCGTTGATGCCTTTCAGGATGAGCTTGCGCTTCCAGTGTTTTTTGACCCATTCAATAGATGACCAGTCGAGGCTTGCGTCGAACTGGCTGGCTGTCCAGTCGCTCAAAGAGGACATATCATCAACGCCGCTTACGTGGCCGACAATATTGCCAAATTCACGGCGTTTGGTTTGCAGCATGTTCCAGCACCAGCGAGGTTTTGTTGCCAAATTTGCCATGGCAGCAAGCGTTGGTTTTGGTGGGGCGCTAAGGCCGTTTTTAATGTCCTTGTGGCGTTGTCCCAAAACCTGCAGATCAAGGGTTAGCACAAGCGCTGAACAATTGGCATCTTCAGCTCTTTGCATCAGACTTTCAGAAAACCCTCTGTCACGCATTACATAAAGCTGAAACCAGAATGGCTTTTTCGTATTTTCTGCAACATCTTCGATTGAGCAGATGCTCATGGTTGTCAGTGTGAAAGGGATACCAAATTCTTCCGCTGCCTGCGCTGCCAGGATCTCACCATCAGCATGTTGCATGCCGGTTAAACCAACAGGCGCAAGTGCCACAGGCATGGAAACATCTTCACCAATCATCTTGGTTTTTAGGCTACGATTATCAATATTTACCGCTACCCGTTGGCGCAATTTTTGGCGCTCAAAGGCATGTTCATTGTCGCGGTAAGTGCCTTCCGTCCAGGAACCGCTATCTGCATAGTCATAAAACATCTTGGGCACACGACGTTTCGCGAGTGCTTGAAGTTCATGAATGGTTGTAATTTTTGACATAAATCCCTCAAATTTTTAAAATGCCTATCATTAATGGCAGAAAACTGTAAATGCGTAATTATACCTATATTCTAAACCTTCTCATATCCACCAGCTGCGGGGGTATTTAGAATTACAGCTTCGCCTGCTTTAACATCGGTTTGATCGCAGTGGCCTAATGTTTCTGTTTTTCCATTTAAACGTCTGACCAGGGTCGAGCCAGTTGCGCCATCGCCGCCACCGTTCAAGCCTTTTGGCGCTAGTTTTCTTGATGAGGACAGAATTGCACAGGTCATATCTTCATTAAACCTCAATGTCCGTGACACGCTGTCACCACCTTTGTATTTGCCATATCCACCTGAGCCCCTTCGAATGGAAAAATCTTCCACGGTTACAGGATAGCGCATTTCGAGAATTTCCGGGTCGGTCAGTCTCGTGTTCGTCATATGCGTTTGGACAGCACTTGCACCACTAAACGGTGTGCCATCATTCATCACGCCAGCTGGTGCGCCGCCGCACATGGTTTCGTAGTTTTGATAGCGCGCATTGCCGTAGGTCAGGTTGTTCATCGTACCGGGCGCATTTGCGAAGGCACCAAATGCCATCAGCAGGCAATTTGTGACGTGCTGGCTGGTTTCCGTATTACCTGCAATCACGGCAGAAGGGTATTGAGGTTTTAACATGCAGCCATCGGGTATGATTATGTTTAGCGGTTTTAGACATCCCGCGTTCATAGGAATGTCACCCTCAACCATGATGCGGAACACATAAAGTACGGCTGCACGACATACGGGTTCTGGTGCGTTGAAGTTGTTTTTCTCGATGTTGGATGTGCCTGTGAAGTCTACCGTTGCCTCGCGTTTTTCTTTATCGACCGTGACTTTGACGCAAATTTTCTGGCCGTTGTCCGTGTAATATGTGTTTTCACAATCTGAAAGACGGTCAATAACACGGCGAACACTTTCCTCTGCGTTGTCCTGAACATGCTTCATGTAGGCCTGCACAACGGGAAGGGTGAAATTTTCGACCATCTTGCGAAGTTCGGTGACGCCTTTTTCGTTTGAGGCAATCTGCGCTCTGATGTCTGCCATATTGTCGTCTGGGTTTCGGGCAGGCCAAGGGTGGTCAGTCAGAATTTTACGCATCCCAGCTTCATCCAGAACGCCAGCTTTGACGAGTTTGAAATTATCGATCAGCACGCCTTCTTCATCCACATGGGTTGCAAGGGGGGTGGCGCTTCCTGGCGCCATGCCACCGATGTCTGCGTGGTGACCGCGGGCTGCAACATAGAAGAGTAGCGTTTCGTTATCGTCATCAAATACAGGGGTGACGACCGTGATGTCCGGCAAGTGCGTGCCGCCATTATAAGGCGCATTCAAAATGAAAACATCACCAGGGTTTATGTCGCCTTGATTGTTTTCAATAACGCTTTCTACGGAGCGATCCATCGAACCCAAATGCACAGGCACATGGGGTGCATTTGCAACCAGTGTTCCATCACTCGCAAAGATTGCGCAAGAGAAATCCAGACGTTCTTTCATGTTGACGGAGTAGGACGTGTTTTGAAGGGTGACGCCCATTTGCTCTGCTATGGTCATGAAAAGATTGTTGAAGACTTCCAGCATTACGGGATCAGCTGTTGTGCCAATGGCTGATGAACGTTGTTTCGCAATTGTCCGGGTCAGCACAATATGATCAAGCGGATTGATTTTGGTTTGCCATTCAGGCTCAACCACAATGGTCTGATGCGGTTCAATGATGAGGGCAGGGCCCTTTACAAGATTGCCGGGCTTGAGGTTTTTACGAAAGTGAATGCCAGCAGGATGCCATTCACCGTTTGAAAATATTTCGGTGTTTTGATCTGCTTCATGCTGTACATCATTTAAAGTTGCGGTGTGTTCTTCAAGTCCTGCACCGCCGCCAATGGCTTCAACTTCGATCGCTTCGACGATTAGTTTTTTGTTTTCAAAGACAAAACCGAATTGTTTTCTGTGCGAAGTTTCAAACGCCTCGATCATGGCATCTGTTTTTTCAAATGCTACCGGCAGTGCGAGATCGGTGCCATCGTATCGGATATGGATTTTGGTAAATGAGCTTATATCTGAGTCACTTACGCCTTGTTCTGAAAGTTCTGATTCCGTCTCCGATTTTAATTCCTGGCTGGCTTTTTCCAGTACAGGTTCAAGGCTAGACGATAAGTCATGAATAAGGGTTCTTGATCTTGTCGAGCGAACTTGCGCGAGTCCCATGCCGTAGGCCGATAAGATTCCTGAGAAGGGATGGATTAAAACGGTCTCCATACCAAGCGCGTCGGCTACACTGCACGCGTGTTGTCCGCCTGCGCCTCCAAAACAATTCAGCGCATATTCGGTGACGTCATAGCCGCGTTGAACCGAGATTTTTTTAATCGCATTGGCCATGTTTTCGACAGCAATCTTGAGGAAGCCGTCGGCTACTTCTTCGGGTGTCGTCCCAACCTCTTGTGAAAGCTCTGAGAACTTTTGTTTTACAGTTTCCGTATCCAGCTGCTCGTCTTGGTTAGGGCCAAAGATTGAGGGAAAAAATTCCGGTTGTAATTTTCCAACCATGACATTTGCATCTGTCACAGCGAGACTGCCACCTCTTCGATAACAAGCAGGACCTGGGTTCGCGCCCGCAGAATCTGGCCCTGCCTGAAAACGTCCGTCTTTGTAAAAAAGTAATGAGCCGCCACCTGCAGCAACAGTATGAATACGCATCATGGGTGCACGCATTCTCACGCCCGCAACTTCCGTTTCAAAAGCGCGTTCCAACTCACCATCGTAATGCGATACATCCGTGGATGTGCCTCCCATGTCAAAGCCGATCATTTTTTCAAAGCCAGCCAGTTTGGATGTTTCCACCGCACCTACAACGCCGCCAGCCGGACCAGACAGGATGGCGTCTTTGCCTTGAAACAAATCTGATGCAGTCAGGCCGCCAGATGACATCATGAAGGACAATTTCGGGCCTTCACCCAGTTGCGAGGAAACCTGTTCAACATAGCGGCGAAGAATTGGGGAAAGATAAGCGTCTACAACTGTCGTGTCACCACGCCCGATGAGTTTCACAAGCGGTGAAACTTCATGGCTAACGGAGACTTGTGTGAATCCCATCTCGCGAACCAGTCTTGCTACTTGTGCTTCATGCTCGGGATAATTCCATGCATGGATAAATGTAATGGCAACAGAATCTATGCCAGACTTCTTGAGACTTTCCAGTTGCGGCTTTAAAGCATCCAGATCAGGTTCTTGTTCAACTGTTCCTTCTGCCAACACGCGTTCATTTACTTCGATAACCGTTTCATAAAGAAGTTCGGGTTTGATGATTTCCTTGGCAAAGATATCCGGTCTGGCCTGATAACCAATCTCCAGCATGTCTCCGAAACCTTTGGTGATCAGTAGTGCAGTCCTGTCACCCTTGCGTTCTAAAAGTGCGTTGGTTGCAACCGTTGTGCCCATTTTAACATGGCCGATTTTTTCTGAAGGCACTTTATCTGATGCGTTCAAGCCCAGAATTTCCTTGATGCCTTGAATGGCTGCATCTTTATAGGCTTCTGGATTTTCTGAAAGTAACTTATGTGGGTGAAGCGAACCATTCGGGGCGCGTCCAACGATGTCTGTGAAGGTGCCGCCACGATCTATCCAAAAATCCCATTTAGCCATAACGATACTCCAAAATTTGAAGTGCCACTATAAACCTTTCAATTTCCCCATACAATTTCAAATGGTATGATCGCATGCTTTATTAACCATTCATTATCCATGTTTTCAAACTACTAATTAACGATGCGGTGTTAACTTTTGAGAGTATTAATTTCGTGGGGAACCCGTTCAAAATGACACCATCTGATTTAACTGCTGCGCCTCTTAATAATAATGTTGTGCCTGAGCAACGTGCAGCGGCGGGACCGCGCACAGACATTGACTTAATGGCAGGTGAAAACCAAGAAGTTCTAGAAAAAGAATTCAGTCGAGATCGTACACGTGCCTTTGTAATCAGATGTGACGGTGAGCATGCCATCATTGCTGCTGAAATTGAGAAGGGGTCTAGTGTTAAAGAAAACTATTGGTCTGTTGGCCAGTTGATTTCTATCAAAGTGGGTAAAAACCGAGTTGTAGGTATCGCGTGTGCTGTAGAGGTTGCTGACAAAGAGTGGAACCTTGAAGGTAAAAATGAAGTACAGGTAACGCTTGAACTTGTTGGTGAGATTGTCGCTGCAACTGAAGAGGGTCGTGAAGACAAGTTCAGCACAGGTATCGCAAGCTACCCACAAATGGGATGTGTTGCTCACAG
>CALFBU010000142.1 GCA_937951455.1 uncultured Rhizobiaceae group bacterium | reverse complement strand
ATGACCAGTTTGCCGATTTGGTCCGAGGTGATGTCACCCTCGGTTTGGGATTCCAATTGGCGCACAATGCCCGAAATCATTTGCTCTACACGATCAGGGTCAAGGTCACGCTTTCTGATGGCAGTTGAGACCGAGCGTGTTAGCTTGTTTCTATCAAGCGGCACGCGTTTCCCAGACTTTTTGAGAACTGTCAGTTCGCGCAATTGAACGCGCTCAAATGTTGTAAAACGTCCTCCACAGCCTGAGCAAATACGGCGACGCCTAATGGCACTCCCGTCCTCGGTTGGACGCGAATCTTTTACCTGGGTATCGTGATTGGTGCAGTAAGGACAACGCAAAGAAATAAGCCTTCCATCTAGTGATGAAAGGCTTTTAGCATTATCGAATTTGCGAAGCTAGCTTATAGATAGTCATACATTGGATAACGTGCTGTCATTTCCACGACTTTTGCATGCACAGCCGCTTCCGCCGCCTGATTTGCATCAGCGTCATTGGCAACCATAAGACCGTCGAGCACTTCCGTGATGAAATTACCGATTTCAGTAAACTCTTCTTCACCAAAGCCACGGCTTGTTGCAGCTGGTGAACCCAAGCGAATGCCCGAAGTTACAAAAGGCTTTTCAGGATCGAACGGAATACCGTTTTTGTTACAGGTCAGACCAGCGCGTACCAGCGAGGCTTCCGCTGCTTTACCCGTTGCTTTTTTTGGACGAAGATCAACCAGCATGGAGTGGTTGTCCGTGCCGCCAGAAACGATATCGAGACCATTGTTCATCAGGCTTGCCGCCAATGCTTTTGCATTGTCTTTTACGCGTTGTGAATAGGCTTTGAATTCTGGTTGAAGCGCCTCACCAAAGGCAACTGCTTTGGCAGCAATCACATGCATCAATGGACCACCTTGAAGGCCTGGGAAAACGGCAGAGTTCATTTTCTTTGCCAACGCTTCATCGTTTGTCAAAATCATGCCGCCGCGGGGTCCACGAAGCGATTTGTGCGTTGTTGTTGTACAAATATGCGCGTGTGGAATTGGCGATTCATGTACGCCAGCTGCCACAAGACCTGCAATGTGAGACATATCAACCATGAGGTAGGCATCAATGCTGTCAGCAATTTTGCGGAATGCAGCCCAGTCCCACTCGCGAGAATACGCTGTACCACCGGCGATGATAATCTTAGGCTTATGCTCGTGCGCCAGACGTTCAATTTCATTGATGTCGAGCTGGTGTGTTTCTTTATCAACGCCGTAAGAGACGACATTAAACCATTTACCAGACATGTTGACGGGCGAACCGTGTGTAAGGTGGCCACCAGAGTTTAGGTCAAGACCCATGAATGTGTCACCTGGCTGTAGTAGCGCCAAGAACACCGCTTGGTTCATTTGGCTTCCCGAGTTTGGCTGGACGTTTGCGAAATTACAGCCAAAAAGCTCTTTTGCACGTTCAATTGCCAGTGTTTCAGCAACATCCACGAACTCACAGCCACCGTAGTAGCGTTTGCCTGGGTAACCTTCGGCATATTTGTTGGTCATGATGGAGCCTTGCGCTTCCATGACAGCGCGTGACACAATGTTTTCTGAGGCAATCAGTTCAATTTCATGGCGCTGACGACCCAATTCCTTTTGAATTGCAGCGTGAATTTCGGGATCTACTTCGCTGAGTGGCGAGTTAAAAAAACTATCAAGACTGGCAGCCATTGGACTTATTCCTTACGTGTTATGTATAAAACAATAAGCGCGTCCCCCCGATTTGGCCGCGCAGATTGAATTGATATAACGCAGTTTCAGGAAATGCCAATACTTATTTTACGCTGCAGAATGTCAAATTGGCGCAGTTTATGCGCCGATCTTTCTACAATAACACGTTTGACAATGTCTTGAGTTTATTCCCAGATGCCAAGAGCAAGCTGTTCAGCACCATCGCGAGAATAAATGTCGTCACGGAATTGAACCACACCACTCTTCGTCGACCATGCTGTAATATAATTCCAGTAAATTGGAACTGGCGAAGCAAGTTTAACGTCTGTACGGTTGCCGGACTCAATTTCGCGTTCGATTTGGCGACGTCCCCAGCCAGGCGTTTCATTTGCCAGCCAAGTAATCAGGTCGCGCACATTTTGAACGCGCACACAGCCAGAGGATTCAAAGCGTAAAAGCTTGGAGAACAAGGCTTGCTGTGGTGTATCGTGCATGTATACAGCGTGCGGATTCGGGAAATTGATTTTCACTGAACCCATGGCGTTAATTTTGCCAGGATCTTGGCGGAATCTCAAATCAACCGCTTCT
The DNA here is from genome assembly GCA_937951455.1 of uncultured Rhizobiaceae group bacterium. Classification (GTDB taxonomy): domain Bacteria; phylum Pseudomonadota; class Alphaproteobacteria; order Rhizobiales; family Rhizobiaceae; genus JAALLB01. The sequence continues at coordinate 2,445 of CALFBU010000142.1, read as the reverse complement.
TCTGTATTCCAATCAATCGATTCTGGAGATATCTCTTCATCAGAATTCCATGGGAAAATACGAATATTGTTATCCCTCAAGTAATTAGGATCCTTACGCATCAATGGAATTAAATCCTTACGGATGATGGACTTCGGTGATGTCCAATATGGATTTAAGTTCAATTCATGTATTTTAGAAGCAATAATTGGCGACTGACGATCTGTTTTGCCAACAATCGCTGTATGACGTGACTCAACCACACCATTGTTAACAGCTTCAATTTGCGCTGCCGGGATATTTACCATGACGTAGCGATCACCCAGATAACCGGACATGGAGCGCAAACGCACAAGGTTCGTTTCCAATTGACCTAAGCGAATGCTGGTAGGAATGTTCATCGCGGCATAAGAATATTTGCCCATCACACCATCTGCAGGCAAACCATGTCTCGCCTGGAAGCGCTTAACAGCGCCATCAACCAAACTATCGAAAACATCAGAATTACCAGCCATTGGGTCAAGATCACGTGAAGCGACAAGTCGCTCACGGAGAATATACACATTACGTGACTGATTGCCGAGGCGCAGCTTCTCTGTTGCAGGAACAACAGGCCAACCGCCCTTCGCATTAATTTGGCGATAGTCGGCTATTGCGCGTTGAATGAAGTCAGGCGTTTGTGGCGAAAAAACAGGAATATTGGTTGAGGAAAGCTTTGCATCCCCTTTACGCGCATCAAATTGATCGCTCCAGTTATCGCGCTTTGAAGAGCGAATAATGGATGAAATCGGATCATTGGCTAACGCTGGTGTTGATAGCAAGCCTGCACCTGCAGCCAAACCTGAAATAAATTCTCTACGTTTCATCATCGCTTCCAGTTTTGCGGATAACACCGCTTCATTAAAGGTATCTGTTTGTTAAACATAATTGATTCTTGCTTACCCATACAGACAGTTGCTTAAGAAATTACTTACCACACTTCCAAAAGTTACGTAAGGGTATTTTATTCAGATTTCTAACTTCGTCATACGTTAGACACGTCATTAATTATCATTTATGTTCAAATATGGATGATACAAGCAAATTTTAACAACCACACACGAAAAAGGCCTGCCAGAACGGCAAGCCTTCATCAAATTTCTGTGAGTTTATAAAGTTTGCTTACAAACGATATAAAATCTGGTCCGTCCAGAAGCGTTCCAGACGCTTCAAGGATTTGTTCATGGTTGCGAATTCGCTGCCATTAATGCCACCGACCTGTTCGATCGAACCGATATGACGCGTGTAAAGATCATTTACAATCTCGGCCACTTCCTTACCCACATCTGTTAGGCTAACGCGTACCGAACGACGGTCAACACGTGATTTTTGGTGGTTGATATACCCCTGATCAACCAGTTTCTTAAGATTGTAAGAAACATTTGAACCCAAATAATAACCGCGTGTGCGCAATTCGCCTGCAGTAAGTTCTGTATTACCGATATTGAAAAGCAAAAGAGCCTGAACAGGATTGATATCGCTGCGGCCTTTACGGTCAAACTCGTCTTTAATTACATCAAGAAGGCGTCTGTGCAGGCGCTCTACAAGTGTAAGAGAATCTAGATATAGCGTTTTAATGTCGCCGTCATAGGAGGGTTCTATAGCCTCTCCTACCATTTCTGGTGCTGTATTCATTGGTTATGCCTCACTGTTTTTTATTAAGGCAGGATTATTTTTCCCTGCTGTGAGAGCATTTGTACGGCACTTGTATAAAATTCGAATTAAAACTTAAGATTAATTTCTGGTTACCAGCATGGTTTGTATTTCACGGTAAATATTTACTGAAGATTTTCATTCACTTTTTAAATATCTTAAATGACTTGCCGATATCCGTCTTTTTCATGCTTTATTAAGGATAATATTTTACAAAATATTAGGCATATATTTTGGGGCGTGAATTATGAAAACTGTAAAACAATCGAACTCCTGGAGAAAAGTATCTTGGCTGATGCGAGGCTGTTATATTATAGCCTTGCTGGTGATGTGTGGAATATGTGTAAAATTCTATTCCGAACAACGCTTAATCAATAAGCAAATCAGCGATATCCGCATGCTAAGCGAACAATTTATCGCGACAGACAATGCACTTCATGTTCTTGCAGAAAGAGCAAGAAGGGTTAGCGAAGAAACACCAGCCAAGATTGATAATCTTTTTCTGGAAATTGTTTTAAGTGGCAGAACGGTAAAAGAGCGCAATAGAGTCCTCAAGAAACTCAAGACTGTGGACAAAGTGGTTCCAATGAAGACAGGCTTGCTGCACTTTCAGTCAAAGGCGCGCGTGCAATTTGACCGACTGATTGAAAACTGGACACTGACTAATACAAAGCTGACCGATGAAATTGTCAGAACATCAAAATATATGAAAGGAAGTGCACCTTTTACATATTACAAGACTGTTCTAAATCCCGAGGAAGTGGAAGCGTCACG
>CALFBU010000141.1 GCA_937951455.1 uncultured Rhizobiaceae group bacterium | reverse complement strand
GACGAAGTTCGCAAAATCCTGACTGATCCTACAGACATATATCCAAAAAACGATCTGATGGTCGGCGCGCTTGCACCGCTTGTGGGCGATAGTATTTTTGTGACAAGCGGCGACCCGTGGCGCAAGCAACGCGCCATGGTTGCGCCTGCGTTTAATCACATGAAATTGTCACTGGCATTCGATGCAATGCAAGCTGCGGTTGATAATTATGAAACGGTTATTGATGGGCATATTCATGCAGATGAAAGCTTCTCGCTTGATCTTGCGATGAGCCATCTGACAGCAGATATTATTTGCAGGACGGTATTTTCAACGCCACTAGAATCCAACATAGCCCGTGAAGTGTTTGATGCCTTTTCTTTCTTTGAAAAAAGCGTGGCTCATGTAGAAATAAAGCGTCTTATCATGGAGCCAGCATGGAGTGATATTCCACAGCATGAAACCGTGCTTGATGCCTGCGAGCGCATTCGTACCCATCTTGGCACATTGGTTGACAAGCATTTACAAAAAGATGCCAACTTCGATGATATCGCAACCGCAATTATTAATGCCCGCGACAAGGAAACCGGAGAAGGGTTTAGCCGCAAGGAACTTATTGATCAGCTCGGAGTGTTTTTTCTTGCCGGGCATGAAACAACAGCCAGTGCATTGACGTGGGGGTTTTATGTTCTGGCAACACGGCCTGATATTGTTCAGGAATTAAGAAACGAAGTAGAGCAAGTCACGCAAGGTGAACCGCTGGGATTTCAACATATCAGAAACCTGCATTTTGCAACTTCCATTTTCAAGGAAAGCATGCGGCTATATCCGCCGATTACTTTCATCCCGCGTGTTGCTGCTGAAAACACCAAAATCGGTAAACGTAAAATCAAAAAAGGCGCGATGATCATGATTGCCCCTTGGGTAATCCATCGCCATCACGATTATTGGAAAAATCCTGACAGTTTTGATGCAACGCGGTTTATGCCTCACCGCGAAAAAGAAATTAAGCCCAACACCTATATGCCGTTTGGACTTGGTCCACGTGTCTGTGTCGGTGCAAATTTTGCGACGATTGAAGCCACGCTAATCCTGGCAAGGCTTGCGAGGCGTTATGACTTCACACTTGAACCAGATCAGACAGTGACCCCGGTTGCGCGTTTGACTACACGTCCGAAAGAGCAAATACAAATGCGTGCTAAATTGCGCTAGTGTTCAAGGCAACCAACGCAAGTAAATATCAAGGGCATGAAAGCAAAACGCTGCGATAAGCGCCAGGCCTAACCATTGTGGCGAATAACCTGCCATTACCAGGCCAAGCGCGATGGCAAAACACGCACCTGCGCCCAAAAACGCGATGATCTGCATGGGTGGCAAACCGACAGCTTTAAACTTCCAGACAAGCCATAAAACGACTGCTTCAATGAATAAAAACCCCAGTAGCAGCAATGCGATTGCAGGCGATGACAAAAGTTGGTCAAGCATGGATGAACTTATGTTTTGGCTAGTCCGAGCAAATGTCCCAGATCTTTAAAGAAGACCCTGATGTGTGCCATGGGTTCTTTTTTGACGAGTCGCTTGTGCATATAGCTTTCCCAAGTCAAACGCTGGACGTCTTTATCTTCGCAAATTTTCACGAAACGCTCGCGGCGGCGATCTCCGCCGTACCAGAAGAATTGCAAAATACCGAGAACCCAAAAAACTTTGCCGTGCTCTTTTAAAAATGTCTTGCGTGCAGTCGCCAGTTGTTTTGCATCTCCTGTTTTAAGCGCGGCTAAAACCGCCTCACCCACCATTCGTCCACAGGCCATGGCGTAGTAGATACCTTCACCAGACGCTGGCGCCACACAGCCAGCTGCATCACCTGTTACGACGATGTCCTTGCCGTTGTCCCATTTCTTAATCGGCTTCATCGGGATCGGCGCACCTTCATGACGAATGAGTTCCGCATCTTCCATGTTGGCATCCTTGCGAAGATCTGCGACCGCATTGCGCAGTGAAAAACCTTTTTTGGCTGACCCAACACCGATGCTTGCAGAATTGCCATGGGGGAAAACCCATGCATAAAAATCAGGCGACAAACGACCCTGATAATATACATCACAACGTTTAGCATCATAATAGGCATTGTCGTTTGCACTTGATGGTGCTTTGATAATTTCATGATAGGCGAATACGTAAGGTGCAGGTTTTACGTTTGGCAGACCTTGTTTCAGCACTTTTGATTTGGCGCCATCTGCACCAATCAGATATTTTGTGCCAACAGTGACCGTCTCACCGTCCTTGGTTTTATAGGTGATTTGCAGCGCTTGAGTTTCATCGCGTTCAAGTTTCACAAACTCACCAATGCGTCTATCCGCACCATTGGATGCTGCTCGTTCTCGCAACCATTGATCAAATGTCTCACGGTCAACCATGCCAACAAAACCATTTTCGATAGGCATGTCGACAGCTTTGTTTTTGGGTGAAATCATTCGCGCAGATCTAATTCTTGCGCAGAGTTGCTCATCCGGAATATCAAAATCCATAATTGCTCGCGGTGGAATTGCACCCCCGCAAGGTTTGATGCGGCCAGCCTTATCCAACAAAAGCACATTCACACCCTGACGCGCCAAATCATCTGCTGCAGTGGCACCTGCCGGTCCACCTCCAACGACGATACAATCAAACACTTCCATTTTTTCTTCTCCCAAGAGAATTGATAATTTTCTATTCTGCCGGTTGCAGACTGGTGATGGTTTCTTCTTCTTTTTCTGCCGCTGCCCCAATGGCAACATTGGGCGCGACTTGCCACGC
>CALFBU010000140.1 GCA_937951455.1 uncultured Rhizobiaceae group bacterium | reverse complement strand
ACGGCGGGTATGGCACGTGCCGACACGAATAATACAATCGACCTCTTGAAAGAAATTCAGGCTGCACGTGGTATTACGATGGCAATCATCGAGCACGACATGCACGTGGTCTTTTCGCTTGCTGAGAAAATATCTGTTTTGGCTCAAGGCACTGTCATCGTGGAAGACGCACCAGAAAACATCAAGGGTAATCCAAAAGTACAAGAAGCATACCTTGGGGGGGCACACTAATGTCAGACAATAAACCGGCAAGAGAAAGCATCAACCCAAATCATGAACCTGCCTATTTCTCCGCATGGGAACTTAACGCATATTACGGTGAAAGCTTCATCGTACAAGGCGTAAGCATGAAAATCCATGAAGGTGAGATTTTAGCGCTTCTGGGCAGAAACGGTGCAGGTAAAACGTCAACTTTACGTGCGATTGCACGTCTTGATGATCCTGCCTTAACACATGGCGAAATTTGGCTAGACCATCAGCCACTCCATAAAATGAAAAGCTATCAGGCAGCACAATCAGGTGTCGGTCTTGTTCCCGAAGATAGAAGAATTATTCAAGGCCTAACCGTCGAAGAAAACATCAAGCTTGCCCAGATTACAGAGCCAGTGGGTTGGTCACTTGAGCGTATTTATGATCTCTTCCCAAGATTGGGCGAGCGCCGTAAGCAGGAAGGCACTACGCTTTCCGGTGGTGAGCAGCAAATGCTGGCGATTGGCAGAGCTTTGTCACGCGATATTAAGCTTTTGCTTTTGGATGAGCCTTACGAAGGCCTCGCACCTGTTATCGTTCAAGAGATTGAGAAAACCCTTCAGCTTATTCGCGAAGAAGGCATGACGACAATCATCGTTGAGCAAAATGCTGTTGCCGCGCTTAACCTTGCAGACCGCGCCATCATTCTGGACACAGGCCAAGTGGTCTATGACGGTTCAGCCAAAGAGGTTCTGGACAACGAAGACTTACGCCACGAATATCTCGCCATTTAACTGGCTTCATTCAAACGCGTATAAATTTAAAACCCTCCTTTTCATTAACGAGGGTTTTCTTTTTTCCAACTAACAATTTACCTGTTAGAGAAACGACCTATATTCCAAATAAGAAGAATTGGAGTTTGAGTTGGTTTCAAAAATGGCCAGTGCAGAAGAATGGATGCAGATCAGGCCGCAAGGTCTCTACTGTGTTCCAGCTGATTCCTATATAGACCCACACGAACCTGTTCACCGCGCGATCATTACTCATGGCCATGCGGACCATGCACGACCTGGCCATGGTCAGGTAATTGCTACAGAAGAAACCCAGGCAATCATGCAGGTGCGATACGCGGGTGATGCGCCTGAAAGGATTTTACTTGGCTACGGGCAAAATCATGCAGTTACCCCAACGGTAAACCTCTGGTTCGCGCCTGCTGGTCATGTGCTGGGAAGTGCGCAGGCTGTTCTTGAATACAACAATCATCGCATTGTCATTTCGGGCGATTACAAACGTCATCCAGACCCTACCTGCAAACCATTTGAAGTTGTGCAATGCGATACATTCATCACAGAAGCCACCTTTGCACTGCCCGTTTTTTCCCATCCCAAACTTGAAGATGAAATGGCAAAGGTTCTGCGCTCGCTTGAGGTTTTTCCTGAACGAACGCATTTGATTGGCGTGTATGCCTTGGGCAAATGCCAACGAGTCATGAAAACCTTACGACAAGCAGGCTATGAAAAGCCGTTCTATTTACACGGTGCATTGATTAGTCTCACAGAACTTTATGAAGGCTGCGGCTATGATTTTGGCGAGTGGATACCCGCGTCAGACTTGAAAGGTAAAGCGCGCGAGGAAATGCGAGGCAAAGTAGTCTTGGCGCCGCCTTCAACCCTCGCAGACAGATGGAGCAGAACCCTGCCCGACATGCTGCCCATCATGGCATCGGGATGGATGCAGATAAGGGCTCGTGCTCGCCAAAGAAGAGCAGAGATGGCCTTGATTGTTTCCGATCACGCAGATTGGCAAGATTTGATTACAACAGTCGAAGAGACACAAGCAAAAGAAGTCTGGATCACGCACGGCAGAACCGATGCGCTTGAATATGAATTGAAAAGGCGAGGCATAAAGGCCAAGGCGCTTGATTTGATTGGTCGGGAAGAAGAGGTGGAGTAATGGAAGAGTTTTCACGCCTTCTGGATGAATTGTACTTCACCAATTCAACATTAGCCAAAGAGAAAATTCTGGCAAACTATCTGATGTCTACCCCTGACCCGGACAGAGGCTGGGCCTTGGCTGCAATTGCCGGCACGTTGAGTTTTGATCTTTTCAAGCGCAATCTCTCAAAGTCGCTCATCATCGAGCGCATGGACCCCGAACTTTTTCAATTGTCCTATGATTACGTCGGCGAATTATCAGAAACCATAGCACTGGCATGGCAGCAGTCCGAGAATCCTGTTTTAATGAGCAGACTGCCGAGTCTTTCAGAAATCATTGTCGAATTTCAAAGCAGGGGTAAGGAAGGCATTCGCCAGTATCTGGTGCAGTTGCTTGATAACATGACACCACCACAACGCTGGGCGTTATTAAAGCTTGGAACGCGGGGCTTGCGTATTGGCATGTCCGCACGTTCAGTAAAGCGTACACTTGCCAACATGAAATCCGTAGACCTGGAAGTCATTGAAGAGCTTTGGCACGGGATCGAACCACCATACGAAGACCTTTTTGCATGGATTGAGGGCAGGGCAGATATACCCGACATCTCAAATTCAATCCGTTATTTGCCCGTCATGCTGGCACATCCGATTGATGAGGAAAAGGATCTTGAAAGAATAACGCCAGCAACGCATATGGCGGAATGGAAATGGGATGGCATACGCGTACAAATATCATCCAATCTAGATGAAACGAAAATATTTTCGCGCACCGGCGATGATATATCGGGCTCGTTTCCCGATTTGGTTGAGGCCGTGGATTTTCAGGCTGTGGTTGATGGTGAACTTCTTATCAAGACGCAAGAAGGCATTGGTTCGTTTAATGATTTGCAGCAGCGTCTTAACAAAAAGAAGCCAAGTGCAAAATTGATAAAGGAACGGCCTGCTCATTTTCGCGGCTATGATATTTTGAGTAAGGATGGGGAGAACTTGCGTTCACTACCCCTGGATGAAAGACGACTTGCGCTTCAGAGATTGTATGAAAATTTGAACCAGGACAGATTTTCAATCTCAAAACAGCTTGAGTTTAAAGATGTCGATGACCTGAAACAAATGCGCGAAGAAGCGGATAAGTCAAACGGCTTGCTAGAAGGGTTGATGATCAAGTATCGTCAGAGTACCTATGTATCTGGGCGCCCAAAACACGCTTGGTATAAATGGAAATGCGATCCCTATTTGCTGGATGCCGTCTTGATGTACGCACAACGCGGGCACGGTAAACGCTCATCTTATTATTCAGATTATACGTTTGGATTGTGGAATGATGCAGGCGAATTGTTACCCATTGGCAAGGCATACTTTGGCTTTACCGATGAAGAATTAAAACAGATTGATAACTGGATTAGAAAGAACAAACTCAAACGGTTTGGCCCTGTTCAGGAAGTCAAAAAAGAATTGGTATTTGAAGTCGCCTTCGACAGTGCACATGAAAGCACGAGGCATAAATCAGGATATGCGCTGCGCTTCCCACGCATTCACCGCATCCGCTGGGATAAACCAGCTGGGGAAGCAAATGTGATTGAAGACCTGGCTAAACTCGTTCAATGAACTCAATATGAAATTCACGTGAGCATATTGGCCTTTTTACGTTGATAATTTATCATCTGTCCTAGTTTGATCAATCAAAACTTACGAAAGAACTAAGCGCACATTAGCCATGAAGATATTTTCAATCCTATGCCTGATATTTCTTGGAATATTTGCGACAGCATTTAAAGCTCAGTCTGAGGAAGTGGATCTTGAACTTGTCTTAGCGATGGATGCGTCAGGCAGTGTGAGCGAGAAGGAATATCTTTTACAACTGCAGGGAACAGCAGCAGCCTTTAGAGACCACGAGATCATCGAGGCCATACAAGCTGGCCCAACGGGCAGGATAGCAGTAGCGCTTATGCTCTGGTCTGATGCCGCTTTTCCCAAGCAGAAAAGCGAATGGTTTGTACTAAGAGATCAAAACTCCATCAGTCAGTTTGCCAATTTCGTTGAAAGTTTCCAGGTGGGTCAAAACAACTCTGTATCGCTTGGCAGTGGCGGGGGAACCGGAATAGGTTCGGGTGTTCAGGAAGCTTTGAACATGATTGCAAGCAATGGCCACAGTGGTTTGCGCAAAGTGATTGATGTATCAGGCGATGGCATAGAAACCGAGTTTTACTTTTCCAAAGGTGTCATGATCAGAGATGCCAAACTTTTGGCTGGGTTGCAAAATGTAACCATAAACGGGCTACCAATTTTGAACCGCGATTCCCCAAATCTGGACAACTACTATCAAAGCGAGGTTATCTCGGGGCCGGGCGCTTTTATTGTCGTTGCCAAGGGCTTTGAAGATTTTGGAAGGGCGATCAGGCAAAAGCTTTTAAGAGAAATCAGAAGTAATGTTTCCCTAGTTCCCTACCCAATCGAGAAACGCTTCGCAAAAAATAATTAGTCAGCTTTAGGTACAATCAACTCAAAACAAGTCCCTGTTTCTGTTGGCACATGCTGAATTGATCCACCATGTGAAGTGAGCAGGGATTGTATGATGCCTAGCCCCATGCCAGTCCCACCGCTTTCACGTTTCGTTGTAAAAAACAGTTGGAAAATTTTATCCCTGTTCAAATCAGAAATACCTTCACCATCATCCCGCAACTGTATCGCAATGGTTTCTACTCTTTCGTCTGCGTTGATTGTAATTTTTTCAGCGCCATGTTCTTTTGAATTCGCAATCAGATTTGATAAAATAATATCGAGGTTTTCAGCAGTAAGCTTTACATTACAATTTTCAGGGATGGAGGACTTAAAGGTGAGTTTGGAAAACTTTAGCTTCAGCAAATCCACTTGCTCAGCAAGATTACATACGCCTTCGTGATCTGAGTTATCCGCTTCTGCCAAATCCCTCAAACGATCCAGCAGTTTTGTAAGCCGGTCTGTGTCACCCATAATGTTGGTCAAAAACTTGTTGCGTTCTTCTTCGCTCATTTGATCACTGGCATCGCGAAGAAGTTCTGTCGCGCCTTGTATTGAAGTCAGAGGCGATTTGAGTTCATGACTGACGTGTGAGGCAAACGTGTTGATATAATCGGAGCGGTCGTGAAGTTTTTTTGACATCGACAACAAGCCTTCGCTCAGGCTTGCAAGCTCACGCGTTCCATGATGCTCAAGTGGCTCAAGTGCTGTTTTATCACCATTGGAAATACGATTGGTGCGCGCATTAAGTGCCTCAATTGGCCCTTTGATAGTGCGTACAAAAACGTAAGCGATTACGCTGGTGATCAATAGCATGGAAAGTACAGCAAGGGCGATTTTCCATTTTTGATCATATAGCTCTCGAAGGAAATGACTGGGGGTTCTGGACAAATAAACGACACCAGCTACATGATCTTCAAAGATCACTGGCATGGTAACAAAGACACGAATGCCAGTACCCCGACTGATGGTGTAGATGGGTGGTTTGGGGCTTTTGGAAATACGCTGCCTTATAACACTCGCATAGCTGCCATTAAGTGCTTTCTGGACTTCATAAACATGCGCTAGAGACTGCCCTACGTGACTGCGTCCTGCAATGATGGTGCCATTATAATCGAGCACACGGAAGCCTGCCAGCGTTGTCCTCTGCGCGCGTTCAAGAACAGGGTCGAGTAACTTTCCAATTTCTAAATATGTTAAATCTGGTAATTCATTGGCAGGGCGCGGATCTTCCCTGGGTGGCAAAACGGAGTCAGTCGTCAGATCAAGTTGTGCTTCCAGATATTTGTTCTGCGATTTACCTTTTTTAAAATCATTCTTTAAAATATTGATGCCACGTTGCGATGTCTCAGGCGGTAATTTTTCAAGTTGCTCAACCATGATAGCTTCAATAAAGGCTGCCTGAACAATCAGCTCTTGCTCTGTCTCTCTGACAAGCTGGCTATCATAAAAACGAAAAAGCCATATGCCCGTAATCGGTAAGCAAAGTATGAAGATCAGCATGGATACAACAATCATGCTCAGACTTGGGCGCCATTTTGCTGGCGTGATTTTCATGAGGCTGTCACTCCGCAAGAACCGAGCCTGAAACCAATGCCGTGCACGGTTTCTATCGCGTCTTCACAGCCTTTAGAGGCCAGTTTGGCTCGTAGATTTCTAACGTGGCTGTCGATGGTTCTTTCAGAGACGTGCACGTTGTCAGGCCATGCTGCGGTCATGATTTGATCTCTGGTAAAGGCCATGCGCGGACGAGATAAAACAGTCTGTAAGATGCTAAATTCAATGGCGGTGAGGTTCAGCGCTTCGTCACTGTAATTTGCAGATCGATGCTCAGCGTCAAGCGACAATTCACCCTTTGATAAAATGCCCTCAATTTCCACTTCCAATGGGTTGGCGTTTGCGCGTTTTAAGATGACGTTCACTCGCGCCATTAATTCTCTGGGTGAAAAGGGTTTGGTAACATAATCATCACCACCAATTTCCAAACCTAAAATTCTATCAATTTCATCATCTCGCGCAGAAAGAAACAGTATGGGAACTTCGGAATTTTTACGAATTTGTCTGCAAACTTCAAGACCATCAATTTCCGGAAGGCCAACATCGAGAATAATCATATCAATGTCATTCGAGGAAAATTGCTCAAGCGCCTGTTTTCCATCATTTGCTTTTACGTGGGAATGTCCGGCTTTTTCCAATGCAAAGCTTATGACATCCATAATGTGAGCATCATCATCAACAACGAGTATATTTGGCATGCAGGTTTCCTGACTAAGTTTCTACTTTATATCGTGCCTTTGGAAATAGGCAAATTGGTTGATAGGTCTTTGCGCAAAGTGTTGGTTTGCGCTAGAAAGGGAAACATTATTTTCTACAAGCCACCAACCAGAACTTGAGATACTTTTGGGAAGGGTACATCGATTTCGTCGGTATCATATTTTAGTTTGATATTTTTCATATCACTTACTTACAAGTACTTATTGCAGATAATGGTTTGATGAATATGAGCTTTTGAGCACTTTGGTGCAGTTTTTGTGCAGAATATGGCTCTTAACAAGAAGATACGTAGGTATTTTTAGAAATTGTATTCTTAATGAAATTGGTTAACTTATTTTAATGACTGAATCATGTGTACTTACCGACGATTAGTTTTGGCTGGTTAATTTATCGAAAGTTGCAAAGATGGAAAATTATATACAAGGAGGCCAGGCCTCCAAATCTGTGCTAAAAATACAAGTCACAGAAAATATCGAATTTGTTTTAAAAGAACTTGAGGCCTGCGCCAGGTCTGCAAATGCGTTCAATCCACAACCGTCATACAAAACGCTTTTCAGACTTGGTCTTGCATCATTTTACGAACGCTTTTGTACAGAAAAAACGAACCTTTTCAGACTAACGCAAACACATTATCAGAACAATTTGCCTGAGTTGTGCATCGTCCACACGATACCAGAGCTCGATGAGCAAAAAGATCGTCCACTGCGTATCGATGGCGTGATCTTCATCAGTCATCAATATTTCAAAAATTGGCTGGTGGCGAAGGATAAGGATTCATACGAGAAAGAAATTCTTGAACTGATATTATCCTCATTCAATATGAATAGTTTATCTTCAGCCAATTAGGTTCAGAGCATAAACAAATCCATACAATTACGGCGCAAGCAAACCTTGATCCGACTTGATGGCATGAATCTTGAAACACCCATAGCAAATAAAATCATTTGTCTCGTTTTGAAACACGACGAGCTTAAAGATGGAAAAAAGCTATGGAAGATAAGCATATCAAGGTTGTTCTGGTCGAGAATCATCCAATTGTAAGACAGGGTTTAAAAACCTATCTAGAGGCAAATGCTAAAATAGAAGTTGTGGCTGAAGCTGAAGATGGACCTGCCGCTTTATTTGCATGTGAAAAACACGACCATGATATTGTAATCATAAATGCGGTCATGCCTGGGAGCGATACATTCCAGGTGATTTCTTCAATGAAGAAGAAATCAAACAGCAAAATTATTGTTTCTTCCATTGAGCAAGACATTAATGTTCTTTATGACATACGAAAATGTGGAGCTGACGGCTTCATTGGTAAAGATGCATTGGCAAGTGAATATCTTGCTGCGATTTCCACTTTATATGTTGGTGGAACCTACTTCTCTCAAAACATGGCGGATACGATCTTTCAGGTATCGCAAGCGACCACTGAAAAACGAAATGCCTATGGCCTTACAGGGCGCGAACTTGAAATTCTGTCTTTGCTATCAAGCGGTTTTTGCAACAAGGAAGTTGCCAATAAATATGACCTTTCTGTCAGAACCGTTGAAGCGCATCGTTTAAACATTCGTCGTAAAACACAGTCAAACACATTGAGTGATCTTGTGCGCATTTCAAGGTCTCTGGGTCTTGCCAATCTGTCTGGAAATATACCGTTAAGCAGTTCTGAAAACTTGTATAATGGGCGAACACACTGATGCGTGGGGTAGGTATAGCAAAAGCTTTCATGTTAAGCGGCGTGGCGCTTGCTGTGGCAAATACAAATGCATATGCATCAAAAAATCTCGAGACCAGTCTGTTGAACACAAAGCAGTCACACCGTTCAAAATTCAGCTCCCAGCCTAACCTTGATAAAGGTGAGATGAACATGCCTGTGGAAGCTTCAATCATTTATATCATCAAGCAAACCTTGCCAGACTTTCTTTCTCAATTGGCATCCAGAAATAACCTTGATCTTACGATGTCTGAAAGTGTTACAGGGACGCTAAACAAAATATCATTGCCGATGCAAACAGAGTTGATTTTGGAAGAACTATCCAGCTCTTACGGACTGGAATGGCACATGCAGGGTAAGCACTTGTATGTGTCAAACAGCCTTGAAAACACAAACCGTCTCATCAATCTAGGAAAGCTTAATCTATTTCAATTGAAGCAATTGATTGCCAACTCAGGTTTGAATCCTGGTGCAAATAAGATGACTTATCTGGCAGACAAAAACACCATAACTTTGATCGGTTCAAGCATGTATATTTCGCGCGTTGAAGCACTGATCAAAGAACATCAAAATACATCGGACATTAATTAGGAATACCAAGATGAGACGATCTAACCTGATGCAAGCCAATTCAGATAAAGCATACAAGAATGAAGCTTTGAATAGCGCAAATTTGGAAACAAACCCTTCAAATTCGATCAGTCCCTGGTTTGTGGCTCTCGCTTCCCTATCCGCATTGAGCATAAGCGTGATGCTGGTTGTTGGCGTTCCTAAAAACATTAAGGAAACTTATTTTGCCACACTGCAAATTGTGGAGAAGCAAGAGGCCACAGTCCAATCAAAGTTCATGGATGCTTTTGTCTGGACAACCAAATTAAAACTCGAAGACCTCAAGCTCAATCATCGCTTGCAAGTCAGAGCAAGCGAAACAAATGAATTGGAGATAAAGGGAAACATCTCAAAACAGGAAGCTAAAAACTGGAAAGCTTTCCTTGACTGGTATGAGGCAAAAGAGGGGTTTCCAAAGCTCAACCATTATGTTGAAGCAAGTGCAACAACCAGCAACATACCTGAATTAAAATCGGTTTGGTTTGACACTAAGCCAACAGCATATTTCACAGATGGCAGATCAGGAAGTATTGGCACATCTTTCGAAGACGGTTGGGAAATCGTCAGCATTGAAGCCTGGGCAGTTTTTGTCCAACGCAACGGCACAACCGTAATGCTGCAATACTAAAAGATATTCAGCTCTTGATATAATATTTTGAAAGATGGTGCGGGTAGAGAGACTTGAACTCCCACGCCTTGCGGCACCAGAACCTAAATCTGGCGTGTCTACCAATTTCACCATACCCGCTGGTTTGGAGCTGATTAATATCAGCTTGGTGAGGGGGTTATAGGGGGCTTCGCACAGAAATCCAAGAGAAAAATCACCTTTTTGAATGAATTTTTGATTTTTTTTGCGAAGTGCTTGGTTGGTGTAAAAAAGTATATAATTTGACCAATGTGCCTAAAAAATAGGCAAAAAAGACATTTTTATTCAATCTATCACCAGATTAAGCCATCTCTATTGTCTTCAGAAAATCAAATTCCCTTGTGACGCATGCAATATCATAGCAACTGTTTACCAGATTTTCTGTTAGGAAATAAAGATGAAAAAAATTGAAGCAATTATAAAGCCATTCAAGCTCGACGAAGTTAAGGAAGCTTTGCAGGAAGTTGGTCTGCAAGGGATAACGGTTACTGAAGCAAAAGGCTTTGGTCGTCAAAAAGGTCACACAGAGCTTTACCGAGGCGCTGAATATGTCGTTGATTTTCTCCCGAAAGTAAAACTTGAAATTGTGACAGACGATGAAACAGTTGAAGCGGCAGTGGAAGCAATCAGAAATGCTGCACAAACAGGACGGATCGGCGACGGCAAGATTTTTGTCTCAAGCGTAGAAGAAGTCATCAGAATTCGTACCGGCGAAACCGGTTCAGAAGCAATTTAACCCAATATCAATCAGCAGGTGCGCCTGTACATTTTAGAGTAAACCTAGAAAGGCAATTGACATGAGTTCAGCCAGTGAAATCATTAAACGCATTAAAGACGAGGACATCAAATACCTTGACGTTCGCTTCACTGACCCCAAGGGTAAGATGCAACACGTAACCATGGACGCAGAACTTGTAGACGAAGACATGTTTGCTGACGGCATCATGTTTGACGGTTCATCAATCGAAGGTTGGAAAGCCATTAATGAATCCGACATGACATTGATTATGGATGCTTCATCTGCACATATGGACCCATTCTTTGCCCAGTCTACAATGGCAATCTTTTGTGATGTTGTCGATCCTGTAACAGGCGAGCCGTACAACCGTGACCCGCGCGGAACTGCCAAAAAAGCTGAAGCTTATCTTAAATCAACAGGTATTGGTGATCAGGTATTTGTTGGTCCAGAAGCTGAATTCTTTGTTTTTGACGATGTGCGTTTTTCTGCTGACCCTTATAACACAGGCTTCTCGCTTGATTGTTCTGAACTACCTTCTAATACAAATACAGAATACGAAGGCGGCAACATGGGTCACCGTCCACGCACAAAGGGCGGGTACTTTCCGGTTCCCCCAATTGACTCAGGCCAAGATTACCGTGGCGAGATGCTTTCCGTCATTAAGGAAATGGGCGTAACAGTTGAAAAGCATCACCACGAAGTGGCCGCTGCTCAGCACGAGTTGGGCATCATGTTCGACACGCTATCTGTAAACGCTGACAAGATGCAAATCTACAAGTACGCAGTACACCAAGTTGCGCATGCTTATGGCAAGACAGCAACCTTCATGCCGAAGCCTGTATACGGTGATAACGGTACTGGCATGCACGTACACCAGTCTATCTGGAAAGACGGCAAGCCAACGTTCGCTGGTAATGAGTACGCAGGTCTTTCTGAAAGCTGTCTTTACTACATCGGTGGTATTATCAAGCACGCAAAAGCATTGAACGCTTTCACAAACCCGTCAACCAACTCCTACAAGCGTTTGGTACCGGGTTACGAAGCACCAGTTCTACTTGCTTATTCTGCACGTAACCGTTCTGCTTCTTGTCGTATTCCTTTTGGTAACTCACCAAAGTCTAAGCGTGTTGAAGTTCGTTTCCCTGATCCAATGGCAAACCCATACCTTGCATTCGCTGCAATGTTGATGGCTGGCCTTGACGGTATCAAAAACAAGATTCACCCAGGTGAAGCAATGGACAAGGATCTCTACGATCTGCCGCCAAGCCAGTTGAAGCGCATCCCAACCGTATGTGGTTCACTACGCGAAGCACTTGATAGTCTTGCAAAAGACCACAAGTTCCTTCTTGAAGGTGACGTGTTTGATAAAGATCAAATCGAAGCGTACATAGATCTGAAAATGGAAGAAGTGCTTCGTTATGAAATGACACCGCACCCAGTTGAATTTGACATGTATTACTCAACATAATTCTCCTCCCAATAGACTAAACTTTAACCCCGGCACTGAGTGTCGGGGTTTTTTGTTGCTTTCATGAAAGTTAGATGATTTGGTTTTCCATGGAGGATGGCAAGTGACCAAAAAACAAAAAAAAGTTGCAGTTATCGGCGCTGGCATGGTTGGTGTTTCAGCAGCTATCTGGTTGCAGCGTTCAGGCCATGAAGTAACCTTGATTGACCGCGAAGGTGTTGCTGCAGGGGCGTCTTATGGCAATGCGGGCATTTTGGCTTGTTCTGGTATTATTCCGGTAACCACTCCTGGCTTGATATTCAAAGCGCCTCGCATGTTGCTTGATCCTGATCAACCTTTGTTTTTAAGGTGGTCATATCTGTCGAAAATTTTACCTTGGTTGGTGAAATTTTTAAGAAAAGCCAACACAAAAGACATGAACCATATCGTGTCAAAGTTACATCACATCATGTATGACAGCGTTGATCAGCATATGGCGTTGGCCAAAGAAACGTCGGCTGAAAAATTCATCAAGCCGTACAGTTACGTGCATGGGTTTACAGACAAGGCACACTACAAAAAGGATGAAAAATATTTCAATATCCTCAGGCAACATGGTTATGAGTTAATTGAAATGCAGCCTGATGAAATTGCCGAATTTGATCCTGCTCTAAAGGGTAAATTTGGCTATGCAATCCGAAGCACTTCTGATGGTAAAATTACGGACCCCGGCGCTTACATTCATGCACTTGCTAATGATTTTAAAAACAAGGGTGGGAAAATCGTTATTGGTGAAGTATCTGAGATGATTTTGAAAGATGACAGGGCGACTGGAATAAAGTTTGTAGACGGCACGGTTCTGGATGCAGACCAAATTGTAATTTCATCTGGTGCTTGGTCTGCAAAGTTGACAAAGAAACTTGGTCTAAACATTCCACTTGAAACCGAGCGTGGATATCATCTTGAGTTTGTAAACCCGAATATAGAATTAAAGTCACCTGTTATGGTAACCACAGGAAAATTTGGTATGAATTCCATGGAAGGGCGATTGCGATGTGCGGGCATCGTTGAGTTGGGAGGACTTAATGCGGAACCAAGTCGCGCCCCTTTTGAACTTTTAAGAAGACAAGTACATGCCCTCTTTCCCGAGCTTGAGTATGATGAAGTCAGGGAATGGATGGGCCATCGCCCCTCAACGCCAGACTCTTTGCCACTTGTTGGCGCTTTTGGTAACACTCCAAATGTATGGGCGGGGTTTGGTCACCACCACCTTGGTCTAACAGGGGGACCCAAGACAGGTCGATGGCTTGCACAAATGATTTCGGGTGAAAAATTAAATGAAGACCTTACGGCTTACAGTCCAGACAGATTTTAGGAAACGCAATGCAACAGGCTCATGATTTTATTGAAGAGACTGATATACTTTATGAGCTTTTGGTGAGCTTGGATGAAGCTGAATTTGAAAAGCCTACTTTATTCAAGGATTGGACGATAAACGATATACTTGTGCATCTTCATTTTTGGAATTTGAATGCGCATGCATCCCTAAATGAACCTGGCAAATTTGATGAGATGATGGAACGTTTTTTCTCCGCCATACAATCAGGAAAACTGCGTCCCTATGAAAATGAAGTTATTACGGAACGTGGCCATTCTCTGCTTGAGTTGTGGTATCAACTGTCGCAAAAGCTGGGTAATGATTTTTCAAATGTCGACCCAAAATTGCGCGTGAAGTGGGCAGGACCTGACATGTCTGCACGTACCTGCATCAGTGCAAGACAAATGGAAGTCTGGGCGCATGGTCAGGCCGTTTTTGATCTGCTTGGAAAAGACAGACCGGAAAGCGATCGCATCAAAAACGTAGTCATTCTGGGTATTAATGCCTTTGGTTGGAGCCATTCTGTGCATGGATTGCCCGTACCAGAAACAATGCCGTTTTTAAAATTGCGAGCCCCATCAGGTGAAGTTTGGGAATTTGGCGAGGCTTCCAATGCTAATGCCATAACAGGAGAGGCGACCCAATTTGGCCAGGTAGTAACCCAGACTAGAAACATTGCTGACACAGAACTCCGTGTGATTGGTGAAACAGCAAAAATCTGGATGGAAAATGCACAGTGTTTCGCAGGGCCACCAGAAACGCCACCTGCCGCAGGCGAGCGCCGCAAGACGATTTAAATCGAAAACACACTTTACATTTTGATTCCACGACTTAGTTCAAGTCCAGCTAAAGGAGTTGAACAATGCAGTTTTTTACCACCTATATTGCCGGGCTAATCGCATTTTTGGTGATTGATTTCATATGGTTAAAGTATATTGCCCTGAGTTTTTACCGCGAACAGATTGGCCACCTAATGCTCGACAAACCTAATTTGGGTATCGCATTATTATTCTATCTTTTTTATGTAGTTGGTGTCGTCGTTCTTGCGGTCAATCCAGCCTTGGAAAAAGGTCAGTGGATGACTGCAGCTCTGTACGGTGGTTTGCTTGGATTTGTAGCTTACGGAACCTATGACATCACCAATCTTGCAACCCTGAAAACCTGGCCACCGATTGTTGCCGTTGTTGACATAATCTGGGGGACGGTTCTAACTGCCAGTGTTGCAACCATCGCATATTTCGCAACGACTTCACTTCGCTAACTATTCCGCGGATTGAATTACTTTCACCATTTCATCATAACCTCGCTTCTGAGCATGCTCTAGCGCGGTTATGCCGTTGCGATCTCCGATGGAAATATCAGCGCCTGCTTCAACCAATGCGCGCGCTGTTTCCACATGGCGTATGCCTCCATCGCCCAAGACAACGGCCTCAATCAAGGCTGTCCAGTGTAAGTTGTTGATATGGTCAAGTGGAGCACCCGCTTTTATCAGCCGGCGTACAACTTCATCATGCCCAAGATGCGCAGCGGCGATCAATGCTGTTCCATCATAAATACTGGTTGTGAGATCAGCACGATTGCCTGCCTCAATGGCAGCTGACAGCATTTCAGGATCATCCGCAACCGCTGCAATTGTGACAACGTCATAAAGATCATTATCCAATAAGTTCATATCTGCGCCAGCCTTGGCCAAAAGTTGCAAGGCTTCTTCATTTGAGGCAAAGCCTGCTACATGTGCTGGCATGCGGCCATTGCCATCTCTGGCATTAAGATCAGCCTTTGTTTCAATCAACCGTTTGATCTGATCAAGATTATTGAAGTGAGCGGCTTTATGTAGCCCTTCATATTTGGCAATCTGAGAAGCGCTTGGAGGCGTTTGTGCCAATGCTGTCGAAATAAACGTTGCAAAAACGAAATGGCATAGCAAGTGTGATATAGATTTTAACATAGCTGATAGACTAGATGAGTTCTCATAAACTTCCATCAAATTCTTTGTGACTTATCACTTTGGAATGCTTGGACCAGGTTACTAGTATTGAAATGGAGATCAAATGGTAAAAAGTTCAAAACTGAAATCGGTCTACGATAAATCAACTGTTGAGGACCAACGCAAAATTTATAAAAACTGGGCTGAAACCTATGATGCAGAAACGTTAGGAGAATTCGGGTGGATGGGTTTCAAACCTGCTGCCAAAGAATTTGCAAAACGTATCTTGGACAAAGATGCAAGAATATTGGATGCAGGTTGTGGAACGGGGCTTTCTGGTATTGCTCTAACTGAACAAGGTTTTACAAATATTCATGGGAAAGACCTTTCGCCAGAAATGTTGGCACAAGCCAAGAAAACTGGGGTGTATAACTCTCTTTCGGAAATGGATTTGACAAATCCAATACTCGTTGAAGAACCCTATGATGCAATTTTCAGTTGTGGTGTATTTGGTTTTGGCCCTCCGTACCCTAAGCATTTGCATTATTTGATAGATATATTAAATCCTAAAGGCCATGCCGTAATCACTGTAAATGGCAAAGGGTGGGTGGAGACCAATTGGCCTGAAGAACTTGAAAAGGCGGTTCAACAAGACGCTTTGAAAGTGGAAGAAACGCTGGATATTGAATATCTTGAAAATGAGGATATCAAAGGTAAGCTCCTAATTTTTAGAGCCTAATTTTTACTATGCCTAGCTTCATTTCTTTAAAACGACCGTATTGAGCATCCAATTCCAATATTTAATTAGAATTAAAAATCTTATCCTTTGAATGTCTCATTAAAAGCGCTCATATTGGAATAATAATCGCATTAGCGGTATTGATTAGAAGGTTGTTTCAAAAACATGCGCCACTTCCCGGTTTTTCTGAATGTACAAAACAAGCGCATCCTCATTACAGGCGCCGGTGAATGCGCCATTGCGAAACTACGTTTGCTTTTGAAAACTGAAGGCAAGGTTGTTGTTTTTGCGACTGAAGTTGATGAACAAGTTGAGAGCTGGGCGCGAGCCAGCTTGTTGGAAATTGTGCGTCGTAAAATACAAATGGACGATTTCTATAATACTGCCATGGTCTATGCCGCTGAAGATGATGCGGAACTGGATGGTATAACTGCAGCCAAAGCCAAGATGGCGAACGTGCTTTTTAATATCGTTGATAATCTTCAGGAAAGTGAATTCATTACTCCAGCGCTTGTGGATCGTGACCCCGTTACGATTGCGATTGGGACTGAAGGAACTGCTCCCATACTTGCTCGCAAAATCAAGGCGCAGATCGAAGAAAGCCTGCCTAATGAATTGGGCCTGCTTGCCAAGCTTGCAGAATATTTCAGACCAAAGGCATCAAGATTGCCGATGGGACGCACTCGCAGAAAGTTCTGGTCACGTTATTTCTACGATCTTGGACCTGCTGCATTGCGTGAAGGCGGCAAGCGTGGTGTCGCCAGAACTTTGAACAAGCTCTTTGATGAAGCGCAAAACGATGCAGATGATATGGGTAAAGTCTTTCTGGTTGGCAGTGGTCCAGGTGATCCAGATTTGCTGACACGCAAAGCGCTCAAGGTTTTGCACGAGGCTGATGTTGTTATCCATGACCGCTTGGTAGCCCCGGAAATTCTGGAACTGGCGCGTCGCGAGGCGGAAATAATTCAAACGGGTAAACAAGGATTTGGTCCTTCCTGGAAACAGGAAGACATCAATCAGCTTATGGTAGAACATGCTCAAAAAGGTGCGCAAATTGTGCGTCTTAAATCAGGTGATCCAGCCGTGTTCGGGCGTCTGGATGAAGAGATGGATGCGCTGGATGAGGCGGGTATCTATTTTGAAATTATTCCAGGTATTACAACCGCATCAGCAGCTGCCGCAAGCCTGAATGTTTCTTTGACCAAACGCAAAAGAAACTCAGCGCTGCAAATTATGACCGCACAAGATATTAAAGGCTTTGCAGAACAAGACTGGCGCAAGCTTGCACAGGAAGGTGTCGTGGCCGCAATTTACATGGGTTTCAAATCGGCACACCTACTAAGTGGTCGTCTGCTAATGCATGGTGCGGCTGCAAACACGCCGATTACAATCATGGAAAATGTTTCACGCGTAAATCAAAAGACCATAGTCACTTCGATCGGGGAGCTGCCTAAAATGGCAGCACATGCAGGCGATGATGGTCCTGTCATACTCATGCTGGGACTAGAGCCGCGTCAGGTTGCAAAAGCAATTGAGAATAACAAAGAAGAATTGATTCAGGCTGGAGTGTTATAATGGCTCGTGTCGTCTATCCGAAAGTTGTAACCGCTAATCACCTTCTGGAAGGGGATGTTATTTATATGACAGCCTCTGGTGATTGGTCACGCAAACACGAAGATGCAAAACTTTTCGAAGATCCGAGTGAAGCCGAAATCGCCCTTAAGGTAGCGCAAGGGCAAGCTCATATGCTTGCGGGCGCATATTTGGCCGATGCGCAAATAGGTGAAAACGGCAAGCCAGAACCCGTTCATTTTCGCGAAGCATTCAGAACGCGCGGCCCATCCAATTATCCCAACCATGGCAAACAGGCTGAGGCATAATCCATGTATAATTACAATCAATTCGATCATGACTTTGTTAAAAACCGTGTTAAGGAATTCAGAGGTCAGGTAGAACGCCGCCTCGATGGTTCCCTGACAGAGGACGAGTTCAAGCCATTGCGTTTGATGAACGGTCTCTATCTGCAACTGCATGCCTATATGCTTCGCGTTGCTATTCCCTATGGCACGCTTAACAGCCGCCAAATGAACCAACTCGCCATGATTGCCGAGAAATGGGACAAAGGCTACGGCCATTTCACAACCCGTCAAAACATTCAATATAATTGGCCGAAGTTGAAAGACACACCTGACATTCTGGATGCGCTTGCTGATGTTGAAATGCATGCAATTCAAACTTCAGGCAACTGCGTTCGAAATGTAACGGCAGACCATTTTGCAGGCGCTGCTGCAGATGAAATCGAAGATCCACGCCCAACCGCAGAACTGCTGCGTCAATGGTCGATGGATCATCCGGAATTTCAGTTCCTGCCACGCAAATTCAAAATTGCCATGACCGGTTCCCCAAACGATCGTGCGGTCACCAAGGCGCATGACATTGGCATCCGTATGGTGCGTAATGAAAAAGGTGAGCCAGGCTATGAAATACTGATCGGCGGTGGTCTTGGTCGCACACCAATGATTGGTAAAGTCGTTCGTGAGTTTTTACCAAAAGCTGACTTGCTACCGTATGTCGAAGCTATTTTGCAGGTTTATAATCTGCATGGCCGTCGCGACAACAAGTATAAGGCACGCATAAAAATTCTGGTTCATGAAACAGGTATCGATACATTGCGTGAGTGGATTGAAGAAGCTTTTGAAACACAAAAGACCTATCATCAGGCGCCACCTCAAGAAATGATTGAAGCCATTGAAGCGCAATTCCAGCCGCCAAAGTTTGACGACGCCAAGGTGGATGAAGACAAGCTTTCAAAACTGGTTTCAAGCGATCCGCTTTTGCGTTCATTCATTGAGACAAATGTTGCCGAGCACTTTGACAGCAATCATGCGATTGTGACGATTTCACTTAAACCAATCGGTGGCACACCAGGTGATGCGACTGCAGACCAAATGCGCACAATGGCAAACCTTGCCCAAGCCTATGGCTATGATGAATTGCGCATAAGCCACGAGCAAAATGTAATCTTGCCCCATGTGCGCCGTGATGACCTGCCTGAGATTTACAAGGTCTTAAAAGAAGCAGGCCTTGCTACTGCAAACGTTGGACTTCTATCAGATATGATTGCGTGTCCGGGTATGGATTATTGTGCGCTTGCAACGGCTCGATCAATTCCTGTAGCGCAAGAGTTGTCGAACGCCTTTGAAGATTTAAAGGTGCAACAGGATATAGGCCCGCTCAAAATAAAAATCTCTGGCTGCATCAATGCGTGCGGACACCACCATGTTGGGCACATTG
>CALFBU010000139.1 GCA_937951455.1 uncultured Rhizobiaceae group bacterium | reverse complement strand
AGAGCCGAATTGATCGTCTCGGCGAAGGATGCACTGATTTGTGTGAATGAAAGTGTTAGCCCTAACGTTAAAGGAATAACACGATTTTTATACGTTCGCAGATTATGCAAAACAGACATTTACTCAAAACTCCCGTGCAACGCACAAAGATGGTTAATTCCCCCCTCCAGTGCGAACATACTCAAAACAAACCAAGGGTCAAATTAAACTTTGAACAATGTTGATAAGTTTTATTTCATAAAATGATTACAAAAATCTAAAAAGCGAATTCTTTTGCTTTTTTAAATCCTGGCAGTGGTTTAATCGCGCAATTCATGACTTCACGCTCGCTAATTAAGCCATCACGTTTCGTATAAAGTTTGGCAAGTGCTGCATTACCTGCACCCTCAACACACACCAAACGACCACCTTCTGCAAGTTGATCTAGGTAGATTGTTGGCAAAACCTCAATTGAACCTTCCAGAAAAATCACATCATAAGGAGCTTCTTTTGAATAGCCTTGAGCGAGATCACTTTGCAAAACAGCTACACTCATATAGCCAAGGCGTGTAAGGACCTCGGTCGAAAATTCAACCAGTGTACTATCCTCTTCAATGGCAACAACAGAAGACGCCATTAAAGATAAAACAGCGGAAGAATAACCACAGCCAGAACCAACAACGAGAACCACATCATCATCCTCAGGAGCTGCTAATTGCGCAAGCTTTGCAAACGAAGCAGCCTGCATAAGATACCGCTCGCTTGAGGCAATTTTAGCCAATGAGAGATCTTCATCAATATAGGCAAGAGACTTGAGTGACGCAGGCACAAATTCTTCACGCTGAACAGTCAGCATGGCTGAAATCAGTTCATGTTCCGTGACATCACAGGTGCGCACCTGACAATCAACCATATTGGAACGTGCATGCTCATAATCTATCATCGCGCTTAAGTACCCTATTAGGACCCTTCACATTTAGTCTGGTCAGGAAATAAGTGGTGTATCCTGATAACTGGAGGCATCGCCCGGAATCGAACCGGGGTTGACGGATTTGCAATCCGCTGCGTCACCACTCCGCCACGATGCCAACCGTCGCTTTCTTCAAGCGTTTGCAGCCAACTGTCAAGATTAAAAAGATTATTATTTGCCTCAAAGACATGTTTTTCCAAGCTTCAACAGAATACTGGCGAAGTGATATTTATTATTGAAATATAATTTCTGAGAAAAAGTGGCTCCCCGGGCCGGATTCGAACCAGCGACCAATTGATTAACAGTCAACTGCTCTACCACTGAGCTACCGGGGAACGTGCGGGCATATAACAAGGCAAATACTGATTTGCCAAGTCAATTTTTCATTTTTGTGCTTTTATTTGCAAAATAAATGAACAAGCCCTTATCGCATATCATTTCAGACATACCATAAAAGCAAAAGGCCCACCTGCCATACTGCAGACGGGCCTCTTTAAAGAGATTTTAATGGACCTAGAACAAGCCTTGAACATCACCATTTTCATCGAGCATGATGGCTTCAGCAGATGGCGTTCTTGGAAGACCTGGCATTGTCATGATCTCACCACAGATTGCCACGACGAAACCAGCACCTGCGGAAAGGCGTACTTCACGAATTGGAAGTGAATGGCCGGTAGGTGCGCCACGAAGGTTTGGATCTGTAGAGAATGAGTATTGCGTCTTGGCCATACAGACAGGAAGATTGCCATAACCGGCCTCTTCCCATTGCTTTAGCTGATCACGAATTTTCTTATCAGCAAGAACCTCATCCGCACGATAGATTTCCTTGGCAATGGTTTCAATCTTGGCAAATAAGCCCATATCATCTGGATAAAGCGGTGCATATTGCGCTTCGCCACCTTCGATGATTTCCACAACTCTATTCGCAAGTTCCTCAGTGCCTTTCGAGCCATGAGCCCAATGTTTACAGAGAATGGCTTCAGTGCCTTGTGTTGCTACATATTCTTTAACCGCTTGAACTTCTGCGTCTGTGTCCGTCACAAAGTGGTTAATTGCCACAATCGCTGGCACACCAAACTTTTTCATGTTTGCAATGTGACGACCAAGGTTTGCGCAACCTTCTTTAACCGCATCAACGTTTTCTGTTCCAAGATCTGATTTGGAAACACCACCATTCATCTTCATGGCGCGAACGGTTGCAACAATCACAACAGCCTCAGGCGATATGCCAGCCTTACGACATTTGATATTCATGAACTTTTCGGCACCTAGATCAGCACCAAAGCCCGCTTCGGTTACAACATAATCCGCAACTTTAAGCGCTGTCTTGGTTGCAACAACCGAGTTACAACCATGGGCGATATTGGCGAATGGACCGCCGTGAACAAAAGCGGGATTGTTTTCCAGTGTCTGTACCAGGTTTGGCTGCATCGCTTGTTGTAGCAGGACTGTCATCGCGCCATCAGCCTTGATATCACGCGCATAGACTGCCGAACGGTCACGTCTATAAGCAACAATGATGTTGCCCAGACGCTCTTTAAGATCGTCAAGATCGGTTGACAGACAAAGGATAGCCATCACTTCTGAAGCAACCGTAATGTCAAAACCAGCTTCACGCGGAAAACCGTTTGCAACACCACCAAGAGATGCCGTGATAGTACGAAGTGCACGATCGTTCATGTCCATAACACGGCGCCAAACTACACGGCGTGTATCAATCTCAAGCTCGTTGCCCCAATAGATGTGGTTATCAATCATTGCGGATAGAAGGTTGTGTGCAGATGTAATGGCATGAAAGTCACCCGTGAAGTGCAGGTTCATTTCTTCCATAGGTACCACTTGAGCGTAACCACCACCAGCAGCACCACCCTTCATACCAAAGCAAGGACCTAACGAGGCTTCGCGAATACAAATAGCAGCTTTCTTACCGATTGCGTTTAAGCCGTCACCAAGACCAACAGTTGTCGTTGTCTTACCTTCACCAGCAGGTGTTGGATTGATTGCGGTAACCAGAATCAGTTTTCCGTCTTCATTGCTTTGAACAGATTTGATGAAGTCTTCAGACACCTTTGCCTTATCATGACCAAAAGGCAAAAGGTCAGCAGATGGGATGTCCAGCTTTGCGCCAATTTCCTGAATGGGCTTTTTGTTCGCCTCGCGGGCAATTTCGATATCTGATTTAACGCTCATTTTATTCTCCAATTAGACTGAGTAATCCAAAACTCATGTTACCTAGCGAGAAACTTGTCTCGCAATTATTCATCACAGCGAATGACATATCATTTTATACAAACAATCCCCTCACCTGCACCAATAAAGCATAGTCTGCTTTTGTATTGGCAGAGCGTAAGAAAATCCTGCTCACTGCATCAATATTAGGAAAGCACCTGCCTGCGACTTACTTCATGCGCAGGCGACAGCATTGGATACCATCTGCATTTCGTTTTCGGGAACTCTGTCCGAACAGGTCAGATTTAACATACGAGTGCATAGGTGCAAGTCCCATTTCGCCATGATTTGTCGTAAATTAGATTCCTGTCAAATTGGAATACTATTGTTTTGAAAAGTCAAATATCTCGATTGGGTTGCTAACGCCTTGCAGCTTATGCTCGCCAAGCGACTTCCATTCTTTTGGAGAGAGATCAGCAAAGGATTTACCCACTAGGATTGTTCTCTTAAATTTCTTGGTCAAGGCTTCAATCCTGGCTGCCTCGTTTACGGCTGAACCAATTACGGAAAAGGATAACCTTGAAGGTATACCAATGTTTCCGAACATCACTTCACCAACATTAACGCCCACGCCAAATTTGAATTCCTGCAAGCTCTGTTTTTTTCTTTCTTCATTGATAGAAGTTGAAAGCCCACAAGTAGCATGAAGCGCTTTATGAGCTGCTTTCGCAGCTGCATTGAGTTCACGTTTGTTTTCGTAAGGAAAAATGCCAAGCACCGCATCACCAATAAAATCCAGTATCTCTCCGCCGTTATCAATAATCGGTTGAGCGGTAGCGGAAAAATATGCATTGAGCAGATTAAAATATTCCGCTGGCGGCATGGTTTCA
>CALFBU010000138.1 GCA_937951455.1 uncultured Rhizobiaceae group bacterium | reverse complement strand
TCTTCTACGGCTTGGTCATAGCGTGAGCGTTCTACCAACATGCGGGTTGGGGCGTTACAAGACTGGCCTGTATTATTGAAACAACGAATGACGCCATTTTTTACAGCTTTTTCATCCGCATCAGCAAAGATAATGTTTGCGCCTTTGCCGCCAAGCTCCAGAGAGACGCGCTTCAATGTGTCTGCTGCGTTCTTTGAAATCAGTGTGCCTGCACGTGTCGAACCGGTAAAGGATACCATGTCGATGTCTTTGTGACCTGACAGCACGGTACCAACGCCTGGGCCATCGCCGTTCACCATGTTGTAAATACCAGCAGGCACGCCAGCTTCATGCAGAATTTCTGTGAAGAGAACTGCGGATAGTGGAGATTGTTCAGAAGGCTTAAGAACGGTTGTGCAGCCTGTTGCAATGCCAGGCATTACTTTCAGTGCGATTTGGTTCATAGGCCAGTTCCAGGGTGTGATCAAACCACACACACCGATTGGCTCATGGATGATGCGGTCGTTTGGTGTGTCTGGGCGTAATTCTCGCTCAAACTCATACGTTTTAATCGCAGCGATAAATGCCTGTATGTGATATGAACCCGTCCCTGACTGCGAAGTCTTTGACATGCTGACAGGCGCACCCATTTCTTCCGAAATTGTTTCGCCCATTTCATCCGAACGCTTTAAATAAACTTCAAGTATGGCCTCCATCAATTCAATGCGTTCAGCCTTGCTTGATTTACTCCAAGAAGGAAAGGCCGCTTTTGCTGCCGCGATAGCGGCTTCTGCATCTTCTTTGCCGCCTAGAGAAATAGTTGCATAGGCTTCTTCGGTGGATGGATTAATAACTGGAAAGTCGGTGCCATTGACCGGATCTACCCATTCGCCATTGATGTAAAATTTGCGCATATCTTTCATGGAAAAAACTCTTTTTTTGATTGAATTTGCGCTGACCTTAGTAGGGAAAATGTGTTTTTGCCAGTGAATTTTTTATAATCACTCAAACAAAAAAGCCCCGCAAAATTGCGAGGCTTTCAACTGTTCTATTAGCGCTGATTATCCAGCTTTTTTGCGAAGTGCTTCCATGCGCGCTTCAATTTCTGACTGCTTGCGCATAGTATCAATCTCAGCAACTTTCTTGATGTGCTCGCCTTTGGCAATGTCAGTTGTGCCGCCAGCGCCGCCCATAGCTCGAGTGAATGCTGTTTCTGCACGCTCTACACGGCGCACAGCTTCTGCACCTTTAGAATGCGGATTGTCGCTTTCCAGGTCTGCATCTGCACGAGCCGCTTCAAAGTGTTTCAACTCTTCTTCCAGGTGTGCCTTACGCATTTCCAAAGAAGCCAAAGATTCTTCCAAATCGCGCTCTTGTTCTGCTGCCTTGATTTCAACTTCTGCCAATTTAGCTTTTTGTGCTTCGAAATCCATTTGACGGTGAAGGGCTGCTTCTGCCAAATCTTCACGACCCTCATTCATGGCGTATTGAGCTTTTTCCTGCATGTCTTCCAGACGCTCAGCATACATGCGCTGTTGACGCACTGCTTGAAGACGTTTCGCTGTTGCCAGATCACGCTCATTTTTAGCATCTGCTACAACTTGATCCACTTCACGAATTGCCTGACGCATTACGGTTGCGCCACCTGAGCGCTCCATTGTGTCTACCATGTCTTCAACACTGCCAGAAACCATGCGTTTCACACGTGAAAAAATTGATTCAGTCATTTTATTACTCCCACTATATTACCCAAATTAATGGCAATGGTTATACGGGATAAGCTATAATTTTATTTTAAATAGTAGTTTCAAAATTCACCCTGGTTTAAATAATTTTTTAACTCTGCTGATTAGTCTCGATTTAAAGAATTTCGTCTAGACTTTACCAAAATAACAGGTGGAGAATGGGCATGGAATTTCTTTTATATGGTACTGTAGGCGCTTTCGGCGTTGCTGGTCTTTTTGGTTACAAGATGTTTGCAACCTACAACAGGCTGATGGCTTTGGACGAGCGTTGTAATACGGCTTATGCGGATATTGATGTATTGATGAAGCATCGTCACACGCTGCTTCCAGGTCTGCTGGATACTGTAAAAGGTTACCTTAAGCATGAGACTGATATTCTTGATAAGCTGCTGACGGCTAGAGAAGCAGCTCTTAAAGCAACGAAGCAAAACATTAAGCTGGAAGCTGAAGCGAAGCTTAGCAAAACAATTATGTCTGTTATTAATGCTGGGGACAGTAACCCTGAATTAAAGGCATCAAGTCATTTTCAACAATTCAAAAATGAACTCGTGGATATTGAAAACCGTGTTACGGCATCCCGTCGTTTCTTTAACGTAACGGTTGAAGAGTTCAATTCGACCGTTCGTCAGTTCCCTGCAAATGTGATCGCAGCAAAGACCAATGTCGGCAAGCGTGAGCATTTCAATCTTGGTGCCGAGCGGATGTTGATGGATGACGCTGTAAAAGTGGATTTCTCTGTATAACATCAGAAGCTTTTTGGGGAGGTTGTTATGCTTAAAGTGAATGGTTTTTATGGCCATGTCATGCGGAACAACTTCCGCTCGCTTTGGATTTTTCTAGGCTTTGCCGTTGCCTTTCAGATCTTATGTGGCGTTGTAATCTCTATCGGTTTGCTGTTTATAGATCCGTCAAAAATGATCTTTGTTAATCCGTTCGGATATTTGGCTGAATACGGACCTTACGTCGGTGTGTTTGGTCTCATATTCTTTTTCGGTAATTTGTTTCTGTACAAACAGAACATTGAAAAAGAAATGAATTTCAATCCCGTTGGAAGCATGTCGAACCAACGCTTGCACAGGATCGTTCAGGATTTATCCATCACTGCGGGTATTCAAGAACCAGAAATTGCTCTTATAGAAACCGATGCAAGGAATGCATTTGTTTGTGGTTTGAATGAGAGTTCAAGCACGCTTGTTGTAACACGCGGTTTGCTTCAATCCCTAGATGATGAAGAACTTGCAGCAGTGATAGCGCATGAAATTACGCACATTAAAAATGGTGATATTAGACTGATGGCATTTGCCAATACAGCAATGTCGAGTTTGCTCTTTCTTGAAAAATTTAACATCTTGAAAGTCAGGGGAACAAAGACTGCCATCTTCATGGTTTTGTTTCCTCCGTTTTTAATTTTGTTCTTAAGCGCTGGGTTTGTTTCTGGCGTTGCGATGGCGATCGGCAAAGTCTCTCGCCTTATGATTGCTTCTTCACGCGAGTTTATTGCGGACGCTGAGGCTGTTCGCCTTACCCATAATCCAGCTGCCCTTATTTCTGCGCTCAAGAAGATTGAAGGCATGAGCGAGATTGACGGGATTGACCCAATTGCAGATGCCATGATGATTGATGGTGCAACAGTAGGGGAGTTTGCAACGCATCCAACGATTGCTGAACGTATTTCCGTCTTGGTCAAGCATTCTGGCGGAATGGCATACGAAACGCGCGTGAGAAAAGATACGCGATTTGGCAATCAAGGTAGTTTTGGTGCAAGGACGAATACTGGTCAGCCTATTTTTGGATTGAAGTCCAAAAATCAGGAAGCGGTTGTTAATCGTACAGAAAAATACGATGAGGCACCCATGTCCGTTTTGGATCGGGTGAACGTCGGCAATGACAGGAATATCGTCGGATTGCCTCATGGTGTTGCAAAGGTCTTGAAATACGGTTTTATCTGTATGTTCGCGCTTAGCATCTTTTCGTCCTTTGCCATGAATCAGAAGTTCAGATCCATTTCAAAAGAGTTGTCGACATCCCAAGTCAGTAATGATGTTGTGTTTGGCAATGTTCAAAATCTCAGCACAACCTCAAAAGTTGCAAAACCTAAAAAGCCCAAAACCATTAAGAGCGGTTATATGAAAGAGGAGGGAGCCACATTGCCCTCTTATTACGTTTATTTGGGTGCCACACGGTTCGATCTTGTTCTCGTTGCATTGATCGTGATGATATTCTTTGCTTATGTGTTCTTCGTTAAGTCGTCTCAATCCAAACGTGAAAATGAAATTGAGCAATTTACAAGTCGAAAATATTGACGTTTTTGTAGACGTGAGAATTATTCAATAAAACGCTTGCGCAGAACCGTACCGTACGGTACTACGCAAGTATGAACGAACAAGCACCCATAAATCTGGATTATTCAACATCTGAAGATGCGCCTTCTGCGCGTGAGCAGGAAGTGCTTTCTGTCGTTCTCGATTTAATGGTAGAAGAGGGTGATGGTTTTTCCATGGCCTCTGTCGCCAGGCGTGCGGCTTGTTCCAAAGAGACGCTTTATCGCTGGTATGGTGACCGTGATGGTTTGCTGACGGCGACTGTTCAATGGCAGGCATCAAAAGTCGTGATGCCAAAGCTTGATGATGCAAATCTAAGCTTGGAAACTTTCTCAGAAACATTGAAAGCATTTGCCTCAAGTTGGTTGACCGTTTTAACGGGTGATGTATCGATTGCGCTAAACCGTCTTGCGGTTTCACATGCAGGAAACAATAAGTCGAGTCTTGGTCGGATTGTTCTTGAAAATGGCCCTTACGCCATGCGAACGCGGCTCTTACCGATTTTCCTCAAGGGACAAAAATCAGGCCTTATCAATGTTCGTGGCGATGAGGCGTTCAGGCTTTTCTTTGGGCTTGTAATTGCGGATGCACAAATTAGAGCGCTTCTGGGTGATGAAAACAAGCCTTCACAAAACGATATCAAACAATTTGCGCAGAGTGCAGTGGAGCAATTCCTCACACTTTGCGGGAGTAAGATTTAGAATTTAAACAAACACAAGTAACAGGAGAGTACCCACATGCGTGTTTATTATGACAGAGATGCAGATCTCAACTTAATCAAGGGCAAAAACGTTCTTATCATCGGTTATGGTTCACAAGGTCGCGCTCATGCGATGAACCTTAAAGATTCCGGCGCTAAAAATCTTCGCGTTGCACTACGTGAAGGGTCCTCAACTGCCAAAAAAGTAGAAGCTGACGGCCTTGAAGTGATGACTGTGTCAGAAGGTGCTGCATGGGCAGACCTAATGATGATGGCGACACCAGATGAGCTGCAAGCTGATATCTACAAAAATGAGATTGCTGACAACATCCGTGATGGTGCTGCGATTGCATTTGCGCATGGTCTTAATGTTCACTTTGGTCTTATCGAACCTAAGTCATCCGTAGACGTACTTATGGTAGCGCCTAAAGGCCCTGGTCACACAGTGCGTGGCGAATACCAAAAAGGTGGCGGTGTGCCATGTTTGATCGCTATTCACCAGGACGCTTCCGGCAATGCACACGACCTTGGTCTTTCATACGCTTGTGGCGTTGGTGGCGGTCGTTCAGGCATCATCGAAACAAACTTCAAGGAAGAATGTGAAACTGATTTGTTTGGTGAGCAGGCTGTTCTTTGTGGTGGTGTGGTTGAACTTATCCGCGCTGGTTTCGAAACACTGGTTGAAGCTGGTTACGCACCAGAAATGGCTTATTTTGAGTGCTTGCACGAAGTAAAGCTTATCGTGGATCTGATCTATGAAGGTGGTATCGCAAACATGAACTACTCCATCTCAAACACAGCTGAGTGGGGTGAGTATGTAACGGGCCCACGCATTGTGACCTCGGAAACAAAAGCTGAAATGAAGCGCGTTCTTGAAGACATTCAATCAGGCAAGTTTACATCCGAGTGGATGCAGGAATACCACTCAGGTGCTGCACGCTTTAAGGCAATCCGTCGTAATAACGACGCGCACCAAATCGAAGAAGTCGGTGGCAAGCTTCGCGAAATGATGCCTTGGATTGCTGCCAATCAATTGGTTGACAAAGAAAAGAACTAATCAACCCAGATGTTCTAAATTTAGGGGCTGCGCTTTGCGTGGCCCTTTTTCGTGGTTGGCATGGTATTTGCACAAGATCTTCAAGAAGTATTTTGAAAGACTTGGATTATGGAAAATACAGATGAAAACTACGAATCGCTATTGATGCAATCGCAAGAAAAGCGT
>CALFBU010000137.1 GCA_937951455.1 uncultured Rhizobiaceae group bacterium | reverse complement strand
ACGGTTAGAGACCATGGTCGGTCATCGAGGCGTCTTGAGAGGTTTCTGATTTTTTGACAGGCGTTGAACGCGACTTCATCGTCATACTCAAGTTGGTTGGTAATCTCTGCTACGCCTGCGCCTGTAACCGAGCCAAGATTATGATACCACCACTCAATCCGTTCGCCCGGTTTGCGGTAGTCAGGTGTCCAGCCAAAGTCTGGCGGATAGACATCCGTTGTGAGGCGTTCTTCGAAGCCATGGAGTTGATCAGCACCAACAAAATGCATTTTGCCTGACAGGCAAGTGTAATAGCCTGCGCTTCGAAGGTGATGTGCGTAGGTTGGAATGGCCGAAGGGAATTCCGCAGCGTTGTCATAGACGCCTGTACGTGATGGCAGTTGTCCTGACATGAAGGAGGCACGCGCAGGGGCGCAAAGCGGACTGGATGTATAATTCTTGGCAAAACGTGCGGATTTGGCAGCTAATTTGTCCAGATTTGGCGTATGCAGCCATTCCGCAGGGCCATCCGGAAACAGTGTTCCATTGAGTTGGTCTACCATGAAAATTAAAATGTTCGGTTTTTTAGCCATTATGCTTGCCTCTTGTCTGCTTTTTCATCTTGAGGGGTATCAAGATCAAATGAATGCGTAAAATTTTTGTGTTTACCGGACAAACGGCGGCGGCTCATACGCCATGACCTTCAAATGTAAGAGATATGAAATGCTTGTCATAATTTTTTAGCTAATTTTCTGAGCCTTAAGTGTTTGTAAGTTCTCATGGAAAACAAGTCACAGCAAGCAAAATATTGCACCTAGTTGAGTTAGGTGATGTGAGGGGACTTGCATTTAGTTTAATATTAAACTATATTGGTTTAACGTTAAACTAAATGGAGTTTCTCATGACCGAAAAACAAGTAAAATCAGGCCGCCGTAATTTTCTCAAGGTTTTGGGAGGCGGGGCTATTATGGCTGCAGGAGCCGGAAGCCTGTTTGCCTTTACAAGAACGCCAACCAAGGCGATTGAACCCTGGAAACTGGCACTTGGGCCCCAGTCAGATGCTGATCCAAGAAGAATAATCCTCTCCCACTCCATTCTCGCTCCCAATCCTCATAACCGACAGCCATGGATCGTTGATCTTGAGAAAGAAGATGAGATTACGCTTTATTGTGACTTGGACAAGCGTCTGCCTCACACGGATCCTTATGACCGTCAAATTACCATCGGCCTGGGATGCTTTCTGGAACTGGCTGTCATGACGGCAAAAGAGATTGGCATGAGGTCTGAACTTACCTTGTTTCCTGAGGGCGAGAATTTTCCAAGACTGGATCAAAGGCCTGTTGCGCGTATCAGATTGCAAAAAGACGCTTCCGTTAAACCTGATCCCTTGTTTGCACAGATATTAGAACGCCGCTCCAACAAGGAGGGATTTGATGTTTCGCGTAAGGTTCAGGAATTGGATGCACTCAATATCATTGCTGTTGCGGAACGTGGTCTTTTAACGGGTAGCGTGATGCAGTCTGCGAAGGTTGAAGAGATGCGGAAACTAACCAGAGAAGCATTGCTTGTCGAAATGCATACTTACCGTACCAATAAGGAAAGCATTGATCTGATGCGAATGGGCAAGGCTGAGATCGAGGCCAATCCTGATGGTATTGATATGGGGGGTGTCTTTCTCGAAACGCTAGGACTCCTTGGACAATTGGAGAGGGATGATCTGGTAAACCCTGAAAGCACAGCATTTAAAAATGGCATACCGATTATTCTTGAGCCGCTTGAAACGGCGATGGGATATGTCTTTATCAAAACACAAGGTAACACCCGTAAAGACCAGATAGAGGCAGGGCGTGGTTATGTGCGCATTAACCTGAAGGCAACCGCACTTGGAATTGCCATGCATCCTTTATCACAAGCCTTGCAAGAATATGAGGAAGTTAAACCGCAATTCGAGGCGATTAAACAAAAGCTTGATGTCAAACCTCAAGAAACCCTGCAAATGTTTGCGCGTATAGGGTATGGTGAAAAACCGAATCCCAGTCCGCGCTGGAACTATGAGGCCAAAATCAGGAGTAGTTAATGAGCAGCGATGAAAATAAACATCAGCCGGACGGACCTGTTTATTTTCGCTTGTTTACTGAAATAGGCATCATCAATCAATTGTCTTCAAACCGTGCGGAGCGTGCCATGCCGCACGGGCTTACCATGTCCCAATTTACCGTTTTGAACCACTTTTCGCGGGGACTGCCACCCAAGTCTCCGCTCGATCTTGCCAATGCATTTCAGGTGACCAAGGGCGCCATGACAAACACGCTCAAGCAATTGGAAGGCAAGGGGTTCGTGGATATCGTGCCTCATGAAACTGACAAGCGATCGAAGATCGTTTCCATTTCACAAAAGGGTAGGGCCGCCCATCAGGACGCACAGATTGAGCTTGCGCAACAATTTGCTGATTTTTCTGAAGCCTTTAGCGTGGAAGAAATTGCTGCCCAATTACCAGCCCTTGAAAAGCTGCGTATCTGGCTTGATGAAAACAGGAAATAAGATTTGTACTAAAGTTTGTAATCAGGCTCTTCTCGATCCAGAATTTCTTTTAGATCTGAGAAGTGGCGGCCTGCCTGGTCATCATAATCTTCGATTTCCTGAGCCGTTTTTTCTGCAATCTCATCTGACAAAACGCGTAATGGCTGTCCTGTCCAAAGTGCCTTGATGTAGGTTTCTGCGGCTCGCTCAAAATAATAGAGCCTGTTGAATGCCTCGCCGACATTGTCACCGATTACCATCACACCATGATTCCCCATGACCATGACTTGTATTTTTGGGTCCTGGAAAAGTTGGGCGCAGCGTTCGCCTTCTTC
>CALFBU010000136.1 GCA_937951455.1 uncultured Rhizobiaceae group bacterium | reverse complement strand
AGAAATAACAGCGACGAGGTTGGCGCGGCCTGTATATTGAGCCGCCATATCAGGATCGACTTCGATGTGGAGACAAGGTGCTGCAACACCAGGAGAATAAGCCAGTGCCAAATCCCTTTGGTTGCCCATGGGTTTCGTTGCTTGGATTTCCATCTTGCCCGGTTTTGGGTTCATGTGATAGAAAAGTGCGCCTTCTTCCAGCTCGTTAGCAGGTTTGTACTCTTTTTTATTATCTGACATTTTGATTCCGGACTGTTATATAAGAATTTGAATTGTATTGATTATTTCTAAAATGCGTTTTGGTTCAAGCCGCCGTCAACGAGAATGTTGCGGCCTGTGATGTAGCCTGCATGTTGAGAACACAGGAAAGCGCATAAAGCGCCGAACTCATCGGCTGTTCCAAAGCGTTTAGCAGGTATTGCATTTGCTTCGTTTGCAGCGGCTTCCTCGACGCTGATGCCTTTGTTGGTGGCTGTTGCCTTGATGCCGCCCATCAGTCTGTCTGTATCCATTTTTCCAGGTAAAATCTGATTAATTGTTACATTTTTATCTGCAACGGATCGGCAGATTCCTGCCAAAAATGATGATAATCCCGCTCTTGCACCAGATGATAAATCCAGACCTTCAATCGCTGTGTAGACGGAAAGGGATGTAATATTGACGATGCGGCCAAAGCCACGCTCGGACATTCCATCTATAGTTGCTTGAATAAGTTCAATAGGTGTGACCATGTTTTGAGTAACGCCTTCCAGCATGGCAGCTCTGTCCAACTCACGAAAATCCTTGCGCGGTGGTCCACCATTGTTATTGACCAGAATATCAGGTTGAGGACAGGCTTCCAGCAAGGCTTGTTGGCCTTCAGCGGTTGATACATCTGCCAAAACCACTTTTGCTTCGTGCTTGGCGTTTTTAGAAATTTCTTCTGCCGTTGCCATGGTTACATCATGGTTTCTGCCGTTGACGATGACGTGACATCCTGCTTCTGCCAGATGTTTGGCGCATCCCTTGCCGAGCCCTCTACTTGATGCGCAAACGATTGCTTTACGGTCAGTAATTCCAAGATCCATAATGGATTTCCCCGCTCTAAAAAGTGTAAGGTTTATTTCTAACGTAACTCTATTTGCTTTACCACATGCAAAAATGGAAATAATGTTTTAGCTTTATTCAATCAGTGAATTTTGGAAAGCGTCAATGTCTGAATATATCCCGACCTATGATGATATTTTATCAGCGGCTGAAACCATAAATGGCGAGGCGGTGCGTACACCTCTATTGCGTTGTGACGCTTTGGATGAAGCAACTGGATGTAAGGTTTTTGTAAAACCTGAAAATCTGCAACGCACTGGCTCCTTCAAGTTTCGTGGTGCCTATAATGCCATCAGTAAATTGAGCGATGAAGAAAGAGCCAGAGGTATTTTGGCGAATTCTTCGGGCAATCATGCACAAGGTGTAGGGGATGCATCGCGTATGTTTGGATGTGCTTCAACCATCATCATGCCAGCGGATGCGCCAGTTATGAAAGTCGCACGCACTAAGGCTTACGGTGCAAAGGTAATACATTTTGATCGTGCAACTGAAGATCGTGATGCAGTGCTTGCGCATGTTGAAAAAGAAACCGGCAGTATCATCGTGCACCCGTATAATAATGCTATGGTCATCGCTGGGCAAGGAACTGTTGGGCTAGAAATTGCTGAAGATATGCAAGCGCTTGGCCATCAGCTTGACCGGATTACGGTTTGCACAGGCGGTGGTGGCCTTACGGCAGGGATAGCTTTATCAATCAATGCGCATTTTCCATATGCAAAAGTTCATTGTGTAGAACCTGCAAGTTTTGATGATTACAGACGATCTATCGAAAGTGGTAAGCTTGAGCGCAATGCGGCGACCGCTGGTTCTATTTGTGATGCAATCATTGCACCATCACCTGGAACGATTGGGTTTGAGGTGAATAAAGAATTGCTTCATTCAGGGCTAGTGGTAACGGATGATGAAGCCCTTGCTGCAATCAAGTTTGCCTATGAGGAACTGAAAATGGTTGTTGAGCCCGGCGGCGCTGTGGCGCTGGCTGGTGTTTTAAAACATGGCAAAGAGTGGGCAGGTGAAACAGTTGCGCTAGTTTTGTCAGGTGGCAACATAGATCCTGATGTTTTTGTAAGAGCTATCAGCAAATAGCATGCATCAGGCATTTGTAACAAATGCCTGATGAAATAAGCCGCCTAGTTACCCAAACGCCCAGCTGCGTGTGCCAGCATTGTGTAGACTTTGCCTGTGTCAGATGTCAGGTAACTTTGTGCCAACGCATGGTTTTGACCGTTGGCGGTTTCTTTGCTCAACAATTGCTCAAAATCATTGATGTAACGATCAACTGCATTTCTGAACTCTGTTTCGCGTGAATATTTATTTCTGATTTCGTCAAATGTTTGCTGACCTTGAAGTGTGTATAGTCTGCGCGTGAAAACGTTTGTTTCGCCGCGTTGATAACGTTCCCACAGTTCAACAGATGTTTCATGATCAATGGCATTTGCAATATCTACCGAGAGAGAATTTAGTGATTCTACCACTTGGTTTGGCGAACGATTATCAGAAACATTCACCGCTGGTGCGCGTTCTTCTTCTGAGGCACGTCTTAGTAGATCACTTACCCAACCGGAGCTTTTTGTTGATGTCTGCGATGGTGCAGGGGCTATTGTGGAACGTGTTCCTCTCAGCGCCATGTCAACGGAAGGTGATGGTTGTGCGGG
>CALFBU010000135.1 GCA_937951455.1 uncultured Rhizobiaceae group bacterium | reverse complement strand
CCAGATCCCGAGCAATATGTAAAGCTTGCATCAGAACACTCAGAGCTTGAGCCTGTAGTTGGTAAAATCCGCGAGTTCATGGAAGCTCAATCAAACCTTGAAGGCGCGATTGAGATGCTTGAAGACGTTGAGACCGATGCCGAGATGAAAGAATTGGCTGAGTTGGAAAAGCAGGAAGCCGCACAAGTCATGGCGGATTGCGAAGAGGCGCTGAAAGTTCTGCTTATTCCCAAAGATGCAGCAGATGATAAAAGTGCTATTCTTGAAATTCGTGCCGGCACAGGCGGTTCAGAGGCAGCATTATTTGGCGGCGATTTGTTCCGCATGTATGAGCGTCATGCTTCACTTAAAGGGTGGAAGGTTGAAGTGCTTTCAGAAAGCGCAGGCGATGTGGGTGGTTATAAAGAGATTATTGCTTCGATAACGGGTCGAGGCGTATTTGCGCGCATGAAATTCGAATCTGGTGTTCACCGTGTGCAGCGCGTCCCTGATACCGAGTCGGGTGGTCGTGTGCATACTTCCGCTGCAACAGTTGCGGTTCTGCCAGAAGCAGAAGACATCGATATTGAAATTCGCAATGAAGATTTGCGCATTGATACGATGCGTGCTTCCGGTGCTGGTGGGCAGCATGTTAATACGACCGATAGTGCGGTTCGTATTACACACCTGCCAACGGGTGTCGTTGTTACTTCTTCGGAAAAGTCACAGCATCAAAACCGTGCTTTCGCGATGAAGGCACTACGGGCAAAATTGTTCGATATAGAACGCCAAAAAGCAGATCAAGAACGCGCAGATTCTCGCAAAGGGCAAGTCGGTTCTGGCGATAGATCGGAGCGAATTCGGACTTACAATTTTCCGCAAGGGCGTTTGACAGATCACCGAATTAATTTAACACTTTACAAGCTTGATCGTTTGATTATGGGTGAGGGGCTTGATGAAGTGATTGATGCGCTTGTGACAGATCATCAGGCCAACATGCTTGCGGCGATGGAAGAAGATGCCTAAAGCCGAAATGCTTTCCAAGCTTTTGGCAAAAGCTTCGCATCAGTTTTCAGGAGCAGGTTTTCAAACGCCCGAGCTTGATGCAAAGCTCTTGGTTCAGCACATTACGGGCTTTTCCAGTGCAGAGCTTATCTCAAAATCAAATGATATCATCAGTGTTGAGCAATCCATCGAGTTTGCTGATTTCGTTGAGCGCCGTTTAACGCATGAACCTGTTCACAGAATTATAGGATACCGTGAATTTTATGGGCGTGCGTTTTTATTGTCTGATGCGACCTTAATTCCACGGCCCGATACGGAGACACTCGTCGAGGCGGTGGTTGAATTAAAACCTGCTAGCGTTTTAGAAATAGGTACAGGGTCTGGTGCTATCGCAATTAGCTTGGCTGCTGAATTGCCAAAGGTAGAAATCACGGCAACAGATATCTCGAAGGATGCTTTGGAAACTGCGACCACTAATGCACTTGCGCATGATGTGCTGGGACGCATAAGATTTTTAGAAGCTGACTTGTTTGCTGGTGTTGCGGGCAAATATGATCTTATTGTTTCAAACCCTCCTTACATTCCAAGTGTTGAAATCAAAACATTGCAAAAAGAAGTCCAAGCTTTTGATCCTCTTGCCGCTCTAGACGGTGGAAAGGACGGTTTGGACTTTTATCGAGCTATTTTTAAGGATGCGAGTAAATTTTTAAAGCCTGAAGGCAAAGTTTGCGTTGAAATTGGGTTGGGTCAGGAAGACGATGTTTCAAGGATTGCTACCGCTAACGGATATGGCAATGTTACTGTTATAAAAGACTTAAATCAGATAAATCGTGTGATAGTCGGTACGCTTGGCGCTTAAAATTGTGGTAAATTTACACTTTTTATTGATTATTAAGCTTGAAAAGAAGAAAAGGCTTGGCATCTAAGGCCTAAACGGCTAACTGTTAAACATCGAGCAAACGCTGAGTGCGAAGATTCGATTTTCCGTTCATATCAAGATGATAACTGTCAGGGGGCAGAACGGAGTGCCGATATTGAAGGGCTTTATAGCGAAATCTTAAATTCCACATTCAATTCAAAATCCTGTTTACAGGCAAATTACGATTAAAGTATAGGGCATATGCAGTCCATGAGACCATCAAACCAAAAATCCAGATCACGTGGCAGAGGCCGCAAGCCACAAAATCCAATGAGCCGTAACTTTGAAAGTAACGGGCCGGATGTGAAAATTCGTGGTAATGCAGGCCATATTGCAGAAAAATATTCAACCTTGGCACGTGATGCCTTGTCTAATGGTGACCGTGTGATTGCGGAAAACTATTTGCAGCACGCGGAACATTACAATCGCATTGTTGCAGCTGCTCAACAGCAATCAGATGCACGTGCTGCTGAAATTGCTGAGAAAAGACAGGCTGATCAAGAAGAATCTGGTGAAGATGCTTCAGACAATAACAACAACGAAAATGATGCAGTAGAAGCAAAGTCAAATGGTAGGGATGAGTCTTCTGAGGACAATCAAAAAGACGAAAGCGTACCTAAAGAGCGCAAGAATACTCGCACACGCAGACCTAGAAAACAGCCTGTTGCTGAAAACTCTAACGATGAAAAGTCCGCCTCTGCCAAGTCAGATGAAACGACTATTGATCCGGAAGTTATTTCAGAAGATGCAGCAAAATTGCCCGACAGTCTTTTAGGCGGCATGGTTGCTGAAGAAGGCTAATAAGCCATTTTAATTTTAAGGTTTTTAAAGGGAGCAATTCGCTCCCTTTTTTTGCACATAGACGAATATCGCCTTAGGCTCTTTTAACTTCCTAAATCAATTCCCATATCATTCGTAACAATACGCTGCTTAGTCAGGTGTTGAAATTTCAAAACGTATTTCTTGTGCTGCTAAGCGGGCAGGGAATCTATAGGAGTTTAACGATGGATATCGAAAAATATACAGATCGGATGAAAGGCTTCATCCAGTCAGCCCAAACAGGCGCCTTGTCTCAAGGGCATCAACAATTTATTCCAGAGCATGTTTTAAAGGTTTTGCTGGATGACAGTGAAGGTCTTTGTGCTGGCTTAATCGAAAAAGCTGGTGGAAACATCAAGGCCGTACGCCAATCCATAAATAATACATTGGAAGCACAACCAAGCGTTTCAGGCGGTAGTGGCCAACTTTACTTATCAAGCGATATAGCCAAGCTGTTTGAGCAAGCTGAAAAAGCTGCAACCAAGGCGGGTGACAGTTTTGTATCCGTTGAGCGCATGTTGCTAGCGATGACTTTGGATGCAAAATCACCAACTGCTAAACACCTTAAAGCAGGTGGTGTTGAGCCAAAGGTGCTTAATGGTGCAATCGAAGAGATCAGAAAAGGCCGTACCGCGGATAGTGCCAGTGCGGAATCTGCTTATGATGCGTTAAAGAAATATGCGCGTGATCTTACCGCTGATGCAAAAGAAGGGCGGCTTGATCCTGTCATTGGGCGTGATGAAGAAATCAGACGTTCCATTCAGGTTCTTTCGAGACGTACAAAAAACAATCCGGTTCTCATTGGTGAGCCAGGCGTTGGCAAAACTGCTATTGCTGAAGGTTTGGCGCTGCGTATCATTAATGGTGACGTGCCAGAATCCCTTAAAGACAAGCAACTCTTGTCACTCGACATGGGGGCTTTGATTGCTGGTGCAAAATATCGTGGCGAATTTGAAGAACGCTTGAAGGCTGTTCTGTCAGAAGTTCAGTCTGCAAGTGGC
The DNA here is from genome assembly GCA_937951455.1 of uncultured Rhizobiaceae group bacterium. GTDB lineage: Bacteria > Pseudomonadota > Alphaproteobacteria > Rhizobiales > Rhizobiaceae > JAALLB01. Next base: position 5,302 of record CALFBU010000135.1, on the reverse strand, counting down.
AAAATCATTTTATTCATTGATGAAATGCATACCCTAGTGGGTGCAGGTGCTTCTGAAGGATCCATGGATGCTTCCAACTTGTTAAAACCGGCGCTTGCGCGTGGTGAACTGCATTGCGTTGGTGCGACCACATTGAACGAATATCGCAAACACGTGGAAAAAGATGCAGCGCTTGCACGTCGTTTCCAGCCAGTATTTGTGAGCGAGCCTGATGTTGCAGATACGGTTTCAATCCTGCGCGGCATCAAGGAAAAATACGAAGTGCATCACGGTATTCGCATCAGCGATTCCGCGCTTGTATCTGCTGCAAATTTATCAAACCGCTATATCACGGACAGGTTCTTGCCAGACAAGGCAATTGACTTGATGGATGAGGCGGCATCACGTCTTCGCATGCAGGTGGATTCCAAACCGGAAGAGCTGGACGAAATTGATCGTCGATTGATCCAGTTGAAAATTGAGCGCGAAGCACTTTTGAAAGAAACTGACAATGCATCCAAAGAACGCCTTGTGGCGCTCGAAGATGAACTTGCGCAGCTTCAGGAAAAAGCCGATGTGCTTACGACACGCTGGGAAAAAGAAAAGAACCGTCTTTCTGGTGCGCAAAATCTGAAAGAGCATTTGGATCAAGCTCGCAATGAGCTTGAGCAAGCGCAACGCATGGGCGATTTGGGTAAAGCAGGAGAGTTAGCCTATGGCACTATTCCAGCGCTTGAAAAACAAATTGCTGAAATCGAAGATGCCGAGCAAGGCGAAGATGTGGCTTCGATGGTTGAAGAGACTGTCATGCCTGATCATATTGCCCATGTGGTTTCTCGCTGGACGGGTATTCCGGTTGATAAAATGCTGGAAGGTGAACGTGACAAGCTTTTGCGTATGGAAGATGAACTTGCCAAACAAGTTGTCGGTCAAGGAAAGGCTGTGCAAGCGGTCTCAAAAGCGGTGCGTCGTTCGCGGGCAGGTTTGCAAGATCCGTCCAGACCGATTGGTTCTTTCATGTTCCTTGGGCCAACAGGAGTTGGCAAGACCGAACTTACGAAAGCCTTGGCAGATTTTCTCTTTGATGATGAAAGCGCCATGCTTCGCATTGATATGTCAGAATATATGGAAAAACATTCGGTTGCTCGTCTTATCGGTGCGCCTCCAGGTTATGTCGGTTATGACGAAGGTGGCGCGCTTACAGAGAGTGTGCGTCGCAGACCTTATCAGGTGATCCTGTTTGATGAGATCGAAAAGGCACATCCGGATGTGTTCAATGTGCTTTTGCAGGTGTTGGATGACGGGCGCTTGACGGATGGGCAAAGTCGTACGGTTGATTTTTCAAATACGATGATCGTGATGACATCAAACATGGGTGCCGAGTTTTTGGTGGCGCTTAATGATGATGAGAATGTTTCAACCGTTCGCGATAGCGTCATGGAAGTTGTTCGCGCCTCATTCCGTCCTGAGTTCTTGAACCGGATAGATGAAGTCGTACTCTTTGAACGGCTCAAGAAAACTGACATGGCTGGCATTGTTGAAATCCAGTTGCGCCATTTGAGAGACTTGTTGGAAGATCGTCGCATTGAACTTGATCTGGAAGATGAGGCGATAGAGTGGTTGGCTGAACGTGGTTATGAACCTGCTTATGGTGCAAGACCTCTAAAGCGTGTCATTCAATCCGAGTTGCAAGACTTATTGGCCGAGAAAATTTTGTCTGGAGAAATTACAGATGGAATGCGCGTCAAGGTTTTGGCTTCCAATGACAAACTCCTGATAAAAGGTGCGGTTTCAAACCAAAAACCTGATGATCATAAATCTGCGGCTTGATTGCCGCAGACTTGTGTCTATCTTATTGACTTACGAGGCAAGTGATTTGATAGGCACATTATGATTACTTATTTGGAATTCAATATATTCTGCTCCTCCCTGCCGGCGACCCATAAGGTTATCCAGTGGGGCGGAGCGCACGTTTGGAAAGTTGGTGAAAAAGTCTTTGCCATTGGCGGCTGGTCAAAAGATGAAGATCCTTACGTCACTTTCAAGTGTTCACCACATAGTTATGAAATCATGAAACATCAGCCAGGTTTAAGACCTGCGCCATATTTTGCAGCGCGTGGCATGAAGTGGATACAAATGACCAGTGATGAAAGCTTGAGCAAAGAAGATTTAAAACTCTATCTTCGCGAGTCTCACAAGTTGGCAGCACTCAACTTAACAAAAAAACGCCAAAAGGAATTGGGTCTTGAGTTTGCCTGAGGTGAAAGCGTCGGTTTAATTGAGCGCTAACTCTGGGCTACTTGGATTAACCAATTGGTCGATTCGCGCTTTTTCTGCCAAGAACCTTTCCAGCTCTGCATCTTTAAGCACTTTGCCTTTTGGCAATCTGATTCGCATGGGATCAACTCTATTGCCGTTTACCTTCACTTCGTAATGCAAGTGTGGACCCGTTGAATAACCCGTAGAGCCGACAAAACCGATAACCTGTCCTTGGCGTACTCTGGCGCCTGGCCTTACGCCTTTTGCATATGCTGTTTGGTGAGAATAACTTGTTTCATAACCATTGGCATGACGAATAATGGTCTGTTTGCCATAACCGCCACTCCAGCCTGCTTTTTGAACAACACCATTGCCTGCTGAAATAATGGGTGTGCCGCGTGGTGCTGACCAATCGACGCCGCCATGTAATTTCAAGCGTCTAGAAATGGGGTGGCGGCGCATGCCATAAGGGGATCGGAATTTACCATTTGGCACGGGTTTTCTAAGAAGGAATTTTTTAGAGCTTTTTCCGGTTTCGTCGTAATAATCGACAATGCCACTTTCGGCATCGCTAAAGCGATAATACTTGCGTTTCACGTTACCCAATTTAATGCCTGCATATAGTATCTCTGATTCTTCAGTGGGGACTTCTTTGCCATTTTCCAAAGAGAGAAATAATTCCAAACTGTCTGTGGGCGAGACACGACTTCTAAAATCAACGTCAAAAGCCATTATCTTGATTAAAGAACCCGCAAGTTCAGGTGTAAGTCCTTCATTAAGGGCTGTTCTGTAAATGCCATCATAAACGGAAGGAAGTTTGGAAGCGGCAATTATAGGCTGTTCTTTAACTTCTTCGAAAATTTCCTGCGGACTTTCAGGCTCTATCGCATAGACAAACTTGGTTTCTGTATTTGCATTATCGCCAACAGCAGGTTCATCCGGTTTTGCGATGCTCACAAGATGTGTCGCGCCACGGAAAACACTGACCCGTGCCAATGTTTTTAATTTGTCGCCATTCGATAAAGTTTCGTGCTGGAAGTAGGCTTGAAGTGTGTCGCCTTTTTTCAGGACATCCGTACCCAAATCGCTTGATAATACTTTAACGATTTCGAAAATTTCATCGTTACCTAGGCCTTCAGCTTCCAAAACTTGAGTAATGCTTGCATTTGCGCGGACTTCTATAAGTCTGTCTTCATACCAAACGCCTGTATATGTCTCGTAATTGGCCTTCCCAAGAATGGTAACATTCTCAGCGGTGATCGTGACATCGCCAGTTTCCAGGTTCAGATTCGCTGAACTGGAAAAGCGATCTGAATCAAAATCGGAGATCGCAGCGATGTTAGGTGTGTTGCTATCCAGATTGCTGGCAAAACCTCTGACTTGTCTTCTTATATCTTTGGAATTTTGGCGAGGTTTGAACTTTTTGCCAACCTCTTCATAGGGAAAGTCCAAAATATTGAGCGCAACTTCGCTTTCTACGTCTGCACCATACATAAAGTCGCTACTTGTTGTGATGGTTTCTTTTTTGCCTGATTCTGAAAACACATCGAGCGCATTGAAGGCAGGATACTTCTGGTTAGGTATGGGGGCTGTTGCCATTGAGGCCTTAATCGCCATAAACGGTTTCGCTTTGACAATAACCTGTTCGCCCTGACGCGTTGAGGTTGAGGCCATAATAATATTGGAAGGCTCTTTTTGTTGTAATTGCGCAAAGAAGCTAGGGTGGTTTCCTTTGGCAGCTAAGTCACTAGAATTTTCATTTGTTATTGATCGATCATAAGTCTGGGCAGGCATTGTTAACTGCTGTCGACCTTCAAGGGCTGCAAATAATGCACCGCCCATTAAAAAGAAGGATGTAACACCTACTAAAACAGAACTTGCAAGCCAACGTTTGCTAACTTGACGCTTTTCAGGGCGCTTTGCGTGTTTATGGATTAATAAAGCAGGCAATTCGCCAAGGAACCGAGCTTCTGTATTAATATTTTTATCCATATTGGCGCGATTCCTCGAAGATTATTGTCTAGTTTTAGCTTTATAAGGGGCTCGCTGTAAAGCAAACTGCCTTTCTTGCTAAAATTGATACCTTTATGATAAGATACGTGCAAATAAATAGAATTTGAAAAAGGCCTGAAAATGGCAAAAAAGGCCTGTTTATTTAAGAAACTAGGGGTTTAGTTGCGATTTGAATTTGGCATAAAAAAAAACTTTAAAAAAAATGCATTTTTTTCAAATTATTCGTTGACAGTTGGCGTTAACCCAGACTATATACCAACACAACGAGGGCGCGGCGCCGCAAGCGGCAAATAACTTCGCTCTCTAGTTACCCTAAGAGATTGGCACATTAAGTGCTTAACTCAGTGGTTGATTGATAAGACAAACGGATTGTCTTTCAGCCATCGAAACGGCTTCGGTTGTTTCAGTTCTTTGACAATTGAATAATTAAAGAAAGAGAAACGTGGTTGGCGAATACCTGCTGGATACGTTGCTGTAATCCTTTGCAGCTTCGATATCGAACAGAGACTTCGGCGGACACGTTTTTCGAGAATGTTACAAATACCAAGAATGACTTCGGTTGTTCTAGGTGTGTTTAAAAAATGTTCTCGTCAATTCGTTGGTCATACCCATGATCAACAAATAATATATGCAAATATATGCGTGACCAGATCAACATTGAGTGCCTTACTTGTAAGGTTTTGTTGATTTATTAAAGCCGATCAAAAATCTCAATATCAAACTTGAGAGTTTGATCCTGGCTCAGGACGAACGCTGGCGGCAGGCTTAACACATGCAAGTCGAACGCTCTCTTCGGAGAGAGTGGCAGACGGGTGAGTAACGCGTGGGAATCTACCTAGTACTAAGGAACAACAGTTAGAAATGACTGCTAATACCTTATACGCCCTCCGGGGGAAAGATTTATCGGTATTAGATGAGCCCGCGTTTGATTAGCTAGTTGGTGAGGTAATGGCTCACCAAGGCGACGATCAATAGCTGGTCTGAGAGGATGATCAGCCACACTGGGACTGAGACACGGCCCAGACTCCTACGGGAGGCAGCAGTGGGGAAT
>CALFBU010000134.1 GCA_937951455.1 uncultured Rhizobiaceae group bacterium | reverse complement strand
ACTGCGCTGATTTGGGCATCTGCCTTTGCCGCCATCAAATTTGCACTGGAAGATATGGGGCCTGTATGGACAGCGGCAAACAGGGTTTCCATAGGGTTCTTAGCCCTGTTACCGTTTGCATTTTTCACAAAATCCAGTTTCAGAATATCCAGGCAAGAGCTGCGTATGACCGTTGTCATAGCGCTGCTGATTACCGTCATTCCATTCATTCTTATATCATGGGGGTTGCAACACATCGATTCCGGTATTACAGCGCTTTTGATGGGCACAACGCCTTTTATGGCGATGATCCTGGGGCATTTTTTCACGCAGGACGAGAGCATAAACCGATACAAACTTATGGCCGTTGCGGTGGGCATGAGCGGTATTATGCTTATTGTTGGCCCTGATGCGATCAACAATCTCGGATCAACATCATTTGTTGCGCAGCTTGCCATCATTGGTGCGGGTTTTTGTTATGTAAGTGGTGGTATCCTAATTCGAAAAGTGGATATGAAGCCAATACCCTTCACAACACTTGCCTTGGGGATTGGCGCTTTTGTACTATTGATACTAGCCATCGCGCTAGAAGGCATTCCGCAACAACTTCCAGGTTCAAAAGCAACACTTGCTCTTTTGTGGCTCGGATTCTTTCCCACAGGCCTTGCCTATATTCTGCGCTTTTATCTTGTAAGAAAAGTAGGCGTTTCAACTTTTGCTATCGGTATGAATACGATCCCCGTTTTTGGTATCATCTTTGGTGCATTTTTGCTGAATGAAACAGTTGAAATAAAAACCATGATAGCGCTCGGGCTTGTGGTTAGCGGCCTGTTTATTGCAAGATTGGGGTCACCAAAACCGGATGCTAAAGAATGAAATCAATGCGCATTGAACTGTTGGATTTTGCAAGAGGCATAGCGCTGATTGCCATGACGATCTTTCATTTTGCCTTTGATCTTGAGTTGTTGGGCGTTCAAGAGCCAGGGTTTATCTCGCAAGACCACTGGAAGTATTTCGCCCGCGCTATCGCGACATCATTTCTGTTTTTAACAGGATTTAGCCTCTATCTTGCGCATGGTAACGGAGTTCGTTGGCATGGGTGGAAAATAAGGATGGCGAAGATTGTTGCCGCTGCAATCCTGATTACCATCGCCACCTATTTTGCAACGCCAGACCAATATATTTTCTTTGGGATTTTACACGCAATCGCTTTTGCCAGTCTGGCAGGCTTATTGTTTTTACGGTTTCCTTGGCCGATCATTGTAATTGTTGCCATGAGCGTTTTTGCAATGCGTTACCTTGGTCGAACCGAAGCGCTGGACGCACCTTACTGGTATTGGACCGGACTATCGGCTGCCAATCCGAATTCAAGCGATTACGTTCCGGTTTTCCCCTGGTTTTCAGCGCCCTTGATGGGCATCGCGTTTGCGAAATTGAGTAAGCGGATGAATTGGCTCGAAGCTTTTTCGCAGCCAAAATTGGAGCAGGGTGCTTCAAAATTCGTGAAGTTTCTCGGGCGTAACAGTCTTATCTATTATCTTCTACACCAACCTGTCATGATTGGCCTTATGCTGGCGGTACTTTGGATCAGTGGCAATTTTTAAATCGGTTTTGAATATTTGATAAAGGGTGTCAGATTTGCAACCTTGTCATACAACCTTCGGCCATCTTCGTTAAAATCCTGCGTCAGCCAATAAACCTGTTCGCAGTCGCGTTTTTCCGCTTCAAAATAAACAGCTTCTATCAGCTTGCGGCCAACACCTTTACCACGAGAGGCGGGCACTGTGTATAAATCATGCAGATAAATCCGCTGCTTCGGCGACCACGTGGAGCCGTGAAACAAATATTGCACAAGCCCCAAGAGTTCGCCATTTTCCTCTGCAACAAGACAAATGGGGCCATCGGGGTCATCATCCATCAAACGGTTCCAAAGACTGTTGGTTACATCATCCAGATTGGTTTGATAATATTCTTGATAGCCCTTCCATAAGGGCTGCCATGCTTCGCGCTCGTCTGCTTTAAGCGGTCTAACAACCACTGTCATTATGTACCCACACCCAGTTCAGCCATGCGCCCCAAACATTGTTCTTCGACCTGATCGAGTTCAGCAATGGTTTCATCAATATCTGTACGCTTTTGTAAAAGCTGATCGCGTTTTTCAATGACGCGCTGGATGAGCAGCTTGAGCTGTCCTGATTCACCCGGTGGCTCTTTGTATATAGAAATAATTTCGCGAATTTCCGCAATCGAAAACCCAAGGCGCTTGCCCCGCATAATCAACATCAAGAGACGGCGATCCGATGGTTTAAACAACCTGGTTCGTCCTCGTCTAATTGGCTGAATGAGACCTTCATCTTCATAAAATCGGATTGTTCGCGTGGAAACCCCAAATTCACGCGTCAATTCTGTAATCGTATAAAACTGTTTTTGCTCTGGCGACTTCAAACTACTCTCCCAGACCCCCCGGTATGCACTTCAAAAAATTTACGTAAAAGTAAAATCAGGCATAATTTGCACTTTGCTAGCCTTAAAAGCAACCCTTATGAGCTTGATTTTATTATCTTATATAGCAAGCCACCATGCAGCCAAGCCTAAAAACGCAAAAAAACCAACCACATCGGTCACGGTGGTCACAAACACGCTGGAAGCAATGGCTGGATCGATATGCATTTTTTCCAGAAAAATAGGAATAAGTATGCCAGCCAAGGCTGCACAAAGCATGTTTACGACCATGGCGATGCCAATGATGTACCCCAAACTTGGGTTTGAAAACCAGAACGCAGAAATCACACCGATTAAAACTGCAAAGAAAACACCGTTTAAAAGACCAACCAAAACTTCGCGTCGAATGGTACGCACCATATTGTAGTTGTCGATATCTTTTGTTGCCAAACCGCGTACAGCTACAGTCATGGATTGAGTCCCCGCATTACCACCCATGGAGGCAACGATCGGCATTAAAATGGCGAGCGCCACCATTTCTTGGATGGTGGCATCAAATATACCGATTACTGCAGACGCCATTATGGCCGTGATCAAATTTAAAAATAGCCATGTAAATCTTGATTTGGTGATTTCAAACACGCTGTCAGAAAGTTCTTCATCGCCAACACCGGCCAGACGTTTAATGTCTTCATCCGCTTCTTGCTGGATAAAGTCGACAACATCATCAATCGTCAACACACCCACCAATCGATTGCTTTCATCAACGACCGCTGCGGAGACAAGGTCATATTGTTCGAACACCCGTGCGGCCTCTTCTTGATCTTCAAGAACAGGGATAGGGTGAATGGTGGTTTCCTTTATGTCTTCAATTTTGGTTTTGCGTTGGGTGCGTAAAATATTATCAAGCGTCACATAGCCTATAAGCTCAAAAGAGGGGCCAATGACAAAGACTTCGTAAAAACTTTCCGGTAGGTTTTTGTCATCACGAAGATGATCTATGGTTTGCCCGACAGTCCAGAATGGCGGTACCGCCACAAATTCTGTCTGCATCCGGCGACCGGCTGTTTCTTCCGGGTAATCCAGCGAGCGAATAATGCGCGAGCGTTCTTCAAACGGAACAAGCGAGAGAATTTCATCTCGGTCGGTTTGTTCCATATCTTCGAGAATGAACACCGCATCGTCTGAATCAAGATCAGTTACCGCCTCAGCAATCTGTTCATTGGGAATGGCATTGACGACTTCTAGTCGAACCGCTTCGTCAACTTCTGTCAAGGAAGCGTAATCAAAATCGCCTCCTGTTAGAGAGACGAGATTGGCGCGTTGGTCGCTGTCCAAAGCTTCAAGAATATCACCAAGTTCAGATTCGTGCAGAGGCTCAATGAGCTCTTTTAGATGATCGCCATCTTCTTCCCGAATAAGGTTTTGAATGCGCGTGATGACATCAGGGCGAACTGCATTATCGTCTGTATAGAGGGAACTTTCCTGCGTAGCGGAGTCGGTTTCTTGTGTTTCCATCCCCCTGTTATACAACGGATGTTTAACAGGGGAAGGGGGATTTCTCTATTGGCTTAGATAAAGTTTAGATAATTTAGATGTAATGCTCTTGAATGCTACGCTAAGTGCTGCCCCATCTTTGGCATCATAGTAATTAGCACTGTCCGTTGAGCATTCTTTCAACATGTCTAAAGTGTCAGTTGGAATGTTTGTGCCAAACCCAATTGTGAATAATAAGATTTCTTCAGATTTTATATTATCACAGATATCTATTGTATATTGGTTTGCTTGTACGAGATTATTACCTGTATGCAATGCCTTGTTTGATGGCTCAATTGAAGATTGATTTTCACCATCAGACATCAGAACCATGACTTTAAGAATTTGTTTGGCTTCAGCATTTGCATATGTCTCTCCATCATCAAAAGGTATGCCGCTTGATAAGCCACGCCATCCCCAAATCAGACCAGATGGAATATAAGTAGACCCAGATGGTGATAATGCAGCAATTTGATTCTTTAAAACCGTTTCATCAGTTGTAAGTTGCGTTATTCTATTTGGGCAAGATGTGTTGAGTGGGCCAGGGATTTTATAGCTGTAATCATCATCAGTTAAATTACGTGGAAATTTCCTCGATCCAGCACAGCCGTTCCACTTATACTCGTTGGTTACTTCTTTTGTATAAGTGGGACCATATTCATAATTTGTACAAGTAGTTCTAGTGCGTTCTAGGCCTTCACTATCAGTGTATGTGCTTTCAGAGCACCCTGAGCTTGATATTACATCTTGTGTTTCAATCTCAATTGTCTCCGTGTAATCAGCTTCAACATCCATCCAAGAAGCATTTCTGTTGTCCAATCCTACGTTTACATAACGTGAGAATGGCGTAATGCCTACTTTTACACGTTCTTTGAATTCATTTGCTTTAAGAACGTCATCAAGAAATTGGTTCGCAGAAACTTTTAATGCATCTATTTTACCTTCGAGTTCCATGGAGCCAGTGGTATCAAGAACTAGCATGATTTCTGCGTTACTCGTGGGTACGTTTACCACACTTTCGGGCGTATAGCTGAGAGTGTCAATTCCAGCAATTCTCATTAATGTTGTTGGATGTTTTCCGTTAACTTGAACCGTGACTTTGTTTTTCTCGGATGGAATTATTACTTTGTAATCTTTTATTTCAGAATACTGCTCAGCAGAGAGATTAGCCTCAAAATAATTATCTACCTTAGCTTCGATTTCAGCTTGGCTACTAACTTGTAAATCGAGCGCAACTGCTAGCGCTGCGGAATCTGTTACATTTTGAAGTGTTGTCTGTTTCCTAGCAAATTGTGAATAATCAATTGCAACACCTCCTGATAAGATTACAGGGATGCCCAATAAAGCGATGTTCAATGCGATGTTGCCGCTTGTGTCTTTTAAAAAAGATTTCATTTAAATTTCTTCCGTGCCAACCAGTGATACGTAATAGATAACAGAAAGAAATTTACATCTAGTGAGCGGATAGTAAGATTTTTTGGCTTTTTTAGAACTTTCTTTTAACCATAATTTAGCTCAGGCACTCCAGCCGGATAGGCCTCGTTTTACCATCAGGCCCATTCGTCATGGCGATGTCCATCGGGCAGGCTGATACGATAATCAGTAAATCGCTCTCAACCCGCATTTCTATATATTGTCCCGCTTCAACCTTGGGCGGAATGATGGTTATGCTGGCATCCGCGCGCACTTCGACATTCTGAAATGTATTAAAAGGCGAGGGCAGTTCATGGGCTATAGCACCGGCCGCATCCATCGCCTTGCAAAGGTTTTCTGCGCAGGATTTGTGATAACCCTGATGACCCAAGATTTCATAGCGTCGCGGATCACACGCTGACATCAAAAAATCATGCGTGCCAGGCGAGGTATCTTCAACCACGGTCAGCATGGGGTGACGACGATTGGAATAAAGCGCATCGCCCACGGCTGGCATCAGTTTTTCCAATGTGGAGCGCGTATGCTCCGCGGATAAAAAGATGGCGCTATCGCGATCATCAAAAGCCCAAAGGTCAGCAACCTGCGGCCCTTCAAGGGCGGTAATGCGAATATGGTCACCTTTGGAAACATGCATTTGCCCCCAGTCACCACCTTCAATTCGAATATCCTGTTTCACATCCATCACCAATAATCCTTCCTCACAATAAATACGGAAACCCGCCTTCAAGTTTTAACAATTCAATCTTGCGCTCCACGCCGCCATCGCCAGAATAGCCGCCAATTCCGTCTGCTGCCAGCACGCGGTGGCAAGGAATGATGATCGGAATGGAATTGCCGCCACAAGCATTGCCGACCGGTTGACCATAAGTGCCAAGCTTTTTCGCAATCGCTCCATAGGTTGTGGTTTCACCGTAAGGTATTTCACACATCAAAGCGCATACGGATTGCTGAAATTCATTGCCTTTCGGAGCGAGCGGCAGATCAAACTCTTGCAAGTCACCCGCAAAATAAGCCGCCATTTGTTTGGCGGTCTCTTCAAGCAAGGGCGAAGATTGCGTGTTCTCAGGCTTGCGCCAGTCAATCGCAGTGATCGCGCCATTGTGTTCTGTCACGCTCAGCAGCCCATAAGGCGAGGAAATTTCTGCGATGAAGGTTGTCATGGGAGAAGTTTAGCGCAAGTCATCGCGCACGCAATCTGTTTCTTGCTCTTGCCATATATTCCTGCTTGCATGGCCACTGACAATTTGCTTTTTTACAGACGATCAATGCAGTCGTTTTATTCGGGGTAACATGAAACAGCATATTCAAGGATTGCTTTGCCTCATGGCGACGGGGCTGCTTGCGGCCTGCCAAAGCAATGAAACACCACCGCCCACCATCATTTCCAATACATTCGCACAAGAAGCCGAACCCCGCATCCTGGATTTGGCGGGCATCCGCGCCTGTGGCGGAATTGTCAAATCCAACATCGAAGTCATTTATACCGGAAGCTGGCGCGAGAAAAACGGCGAAGAAGCACTCCCGCATACATTGGTCATCATGAAGCCCGAGGGGCTTTCCAACAGTGTGTATTATGCCTCCGGTATCTGGAAACCATGGGGGGCAAAAAAACCATCGTGCGATTTTCTAGACGTTATACGCGATGGCAATACTCTCACGATCGCCAACAAACTAAGAGGCGGCAAAGCCAGCGCCCGATACCAGCTCAACGGCGAAACCGCCACAGGCGAATATGAAAACGGCGGCAAAATCTGGCCCATCACCATGACACGCTATTGGGCGGACGGAATAGACGAATTGGGCGGTTTTGACCTTGAGCCAAACGTTTCAGACTTTTGATTGAGCGATTTAGCGTTTCTAAAGCCGATTAATCTTTTTGCCTTATGCCGAGCCTGTCGAAAGATAAGCTAAAATGATATCATATGGTATGGAAGCGACAGTCTACATCGTCGAATGTTCCGACGGATCGTATTATACAGGCCTTACCAAACAGGAAATTGAGGCGCGCGTTTGGGAACATAATAACGCAGTCTACAAAGGCTACACCAGCACACGCCTGCCGGTAAAACTCGTCTTCCACGAAATCTACGACCGCCTCACAGACGCAATTGCCAGAGAACGACAAATCAAGGGCTGGAACAGGAAGAAAAAACAAGCACTAATTGCCTATGCTTATGAGGAGTTGCCGGATTTGAGTAAAAATCACACTGACCACCCCCGTCCTTCGACAGGCTCAGGATGAGGGTGGAAGCTAGCTTTCGTACCTTTGGTTCTGCATGCGGTCTCATGTCGCCAATGTATTCCACGTTTTTATCTTATCCTCACCCTGAGCCTGTCGAAGGGTTGATTGCCGCAAGTTCATACCTTTATCCCTCATCCTGAGGAGGAGCCGTAGGCGACGTCCCGAAGGACAGCGCCACAGAATGTGATGCGGATATTGTCAGATAAGAATAAGAAGAGTGCGTTAAATTACATGAATGCGACTAAGTTTGTCTAAACATAGCTGAGCCGGTGGGGAGTGTT
>CALFBU010000133.1 GCA_937951455.1 uncultured Rhizobiaceae group bacterium | reverse complement strand
ATTTGCTTTTTGATTGGTTGTTTTGGAAATCTCTTTATCAAGAGCCTCCGCATCCAGCATCGTCCATTGAGACAGCGTGCTGAACACACGATTTTTCATGTTAGCCGCCGCTGCCTTTGTAAACGTCAGACAAAGAATTTTATCAGGCGCATTACCATCCAGCATCAGGCGAATGACGCGTTGCGTTAGCACATGTGTTTTACCGGAACCGGCATTTGCAGACACCCATGCGGAGTTTTCAGGATTGGAAGAAGCGTATTGTTGCTCACGCGTGGGGAGAGGGATTTTCATGATTGCTCCCCTTCGTCATCGCCGAATGACCATTCGCGCGTTCTGGCAAGGTGATCGTAGTCACCCGATATGTCGCCGTCCTTAAAGGGTGCGCGTCTCGACAGATACCCTTGATCCGGATTTTGGTATCCTGCAATCAGCTTTAAAAGTTCAGCCTCAGCATTGTTGATGATGTCATCAAGGCTTCGGTCTTTGTTGGCGATGGATTGCGCCTTGAACTCAGTTCCTCTGCGCAGCCGCATGTAGGATAAATCATGGATGCCAGCAGAAGCATCTTCTTTAAAACCAGCGCGTTTTGCAATCAGTCCTTCCAGTGCCAGTTGCGGCGAGAGTGTTTGCGCCTGTTTGATGGATGGCCCGTTACCGGTTTTATAATCAATGATATGAAGAGAACCATCGTCGTTTATATCAATGCGGTCAGCGCGGGCGCGTAAGTGAAATTGATTGTCAGCCAGTCTGATCGACCCATCAATTTCGCACAGTGTTTTACTGATTTTTTGTTTCAGATGATAGGCTTCTTCCCAGTTGATATAGGCTTCCGCAATTTCATCAAACCGAAGCTGCCAGATGTTTGAAACATCCGGTGGCAGGTTTTCATCTTCGATATGTTCTTTTGAAAGTTCTTTTAAATAGGCAAGTCGTTCATGGGCTGGCATTGAAACGTCAATAGCTTCCACATAGTCCTGCATGATGGCGTGATAGAGCGTGCCTTTCAGCAAAGGATCGGCATCCCGTTCCAGGGGATCGAGGGGTGCAAGTTTCAAAATACGTTTTGCATAAAGCGCGTACGGGTCCCTTATCCAGGTTTCAATGTCGGTTACTGCAAGTGATGTCGGACGCTCTGCAATCGGAGGTTTGGGGTTAGGCCTCTCAACGCGTTTGCTGGGTTCATCGCTCTTATCAAGAGCCTCGGCATAATTAAGATATATCTGTCCTCGCTCTTTAAGGGCTTTTGTGTGTTTCTCACCAATCAAGGCCGTTAGCCGTTGTATCCAGCGAGAAGCTACTGTGGGTGATTTATCAACCCTTGAAGCACGCGAAAGAAAAACTTCACCCTTGCCCATCAATTGCTGAAAGTCATGCGCTGCGAGACCGGTACGTCTTTCAGGAGATGACATCCCCAATTCCTGCCGCATCAGGCGGTTGAGAAATGCGTCATTGCGTATGGTTTGTGGCCAGGTTCCTTCGTTCAAGCCTGCCAGAATGACGCGATCATGTTCAAGCAGGCGAACTTCCAGGGGTCCGTAGATATGCAATCTTGGGTGTGTATTACCGCGCGGTCTAGTCACAATACTTTTCAATATGGCGTCGAGAACCGATGGAAAATCGTAGGGCTTCAGCTTGAAAAGCCCCTTGTCCAAAGAAAGCATATCTTCAAAAAGACGCTTCAATTCCCTTGAGCCCTCACCGGCTAGAATTACGGACTGATCTTCTTCATCCAGCGACAGAGCCTGTGCCGCATTGGCCAGTTTCAGGAAATATGTTTCTAGCGACGCTTCATGCGTTTCTAAGCCAAGCTCAACCAAGGCTGCGAGACTAACATCAAGTCTGCGGCAATATTCGATGAGGTCTTCAAAACCGGCATCCATGATTGCCTTAACCTGAGTTGAGATATATTTTGCATCACCAAGTTGCTCTATACGCTGCTGAAGAAATGCTTCAAACTTGCCAGGTTGTGGTTTGTTAATAACACCTCGCAGCGCGATGAGTTCGAAGTTGCGGGCAAGCGTCTCTGCGCGATGTCTGTCATAGCCAGCGTTGCAAAGCGGGTTTTTTAACAAGGATGCAAGGGACGAGTTTTGAAATGGCAGAAAGCAGATTTGTGAGATTTGTCTTAAGAAAAGTGCAGCATCCGAATTCTTTAAAGGCGTACCACCTGTATCGTCCACATTGATGTTAAAGCGTTGTAATTCCATTGAGACACGACGCGCAAGATTTCGGTCAGGTGTAATGAGTGCGGCAGTCTTTGTATCGTCTACCAAGACTTCTCTCATGGCGATGGCGATGGAAAGTGCTTCCTGACGTTCGTTACCCGCTTCGATTAATGCAACCTTGGAAAGTGCCTCGGTTGTTTTTAGTTCATTCAGCTTGGTACTTTCGCTGAGCCATTCCGCCGTAAAGCTGGAGGGTGCCATCGCCAACCCAAGCAGTTTTTGGCAATAGGTTTCGATATCGGAATGTTTGCCCAGTTCTGTTACGTTTTCACGTTCAACGCCCAAGCCATAAAGCAATTGTGCCAGACCAAATTGCGGGTGGGTTTCAAGGGTTGCCTGCTCTTCCCCTTGCGCTTTTGAGAGCGCGTCCCATTCCAAATCTGAAATGGTTTTGTCGACGCCTGGTAAAATAACCGCACCATTTTTCAAGCTGGCTACAGCATTGAGCAATCCGCGTGTAGAGGCAACAGAACCGGTTGAACCCGCAACAATAACGGGCCCTTTGTTTCGGCCAGCTGCATAGAACGCGGTACGTAATTTCAAGAGTTCTGCAGCACGTGCGGCAGGATCAAGCAGACCCTTTGAGCGCAAATGCTCAGGCCATGCTTCCATGATAATATTGAGAAAAGTTGTGGTAAGCTTCCACCATTCGGCATGATTTTCAGGAACAATGTTTTGAACGTTGGACCATTCAATCTCTTCCTGTGTAATTTGACTTAGCAAAATGCTCAAATCCTGCGCCAGCAAAATGGCATCCGCGCGTGATGACGGGATCATTATGTCTTCATCACGGTAAATTCTGCGCGTTTCCTCCTCCATCGCATCGACCCAGCGCTGAACCAGATTTGCAAGTAGCAGCGTTCGCTCCAGCGGCTTTATCTCTTCTCCTGGTTGACCAAAGTGGCTGGCATCCGGCGAAACTCCGAAATCTTCATCCCCCACGTCGCCCAGCGTTTTGATGTTGGGAAGCAAAACAGCCTCCTCGTCAAACGCTCCCATGAAGGCGGTGGCAATCGACCTTGCGGCGCGTCGGTTTGGTACAAAGATGGTTGCTGTAGACAAAAGCAACGGATTTTTAAGAGGCTCGAAGCCTTCAATCAAACTGCCATCAAGCAAGCTTTCAACAAGCACTTGTAAAAAATCACAATGAGAGGGGATCGAATAAATATTCGACAGCGATGCTTTGTCTGTTTTTGAAGCGTCGGTAATCTTCAGCACTCCTGTTGAAGTGCCTATATGACTTTTCAGGCAGCACTTCTTGCGATGGCGTCTTCTGCTTCACGTATCGCATCGGGTGTGCCCACATGCAACCAAAGACCTTCAAGACGTAGCCCGAAGAGGCGTTCTTGTTCAAGCGCTTCGTTAAACTGTTGGTTCAGGGAAAAAGCACCTTTGGGCGCATTCCTAAAAACAGCAGGATTGAGTATGGCAGCACCTGCATAGGCAAAAGGTGCTATTTTCTTTTCACCACGTCGTTCAAGTCTTCCATCCGGATCCATGCTGAAGTCGCCCTTGGAGCCGAAGCCAACCGCATTTGCCATGCCTGCAAGCAGAAGCATGATGTCCATTTTATCGCTTTCCCAGACTTCAGCCATTCTGTTGAGGTTCGGGCGGTAGCCTTCAATCCAGAACGAATCTGCGTTGATCAGATAAAAAGGCTCCTCTCCCAAAAGCGGCAAGGCATTGGCAATGCCGCCACCAGAATCCAGGAGTTCTTCACGTTCATCTGATATGGTAATTTTCAGATCACTGCGATGTTGAACATGTGCTTCAATTTGATCCGCATGGTAGTGGACGTTAATAACTGCCTCCTTGACGCCGGCGCGAACCAGCGCATCCAGACCATGATCGAGCAAGGTTTTGCCATAAACCTCAACCAGCGGTTTGGGTATTTTATCGGTAATCGGGCGCATTCTTGTACCAAGCCCGGCGGCGAGTACCATCGCTTTTTCTGGCCCTTGGTTGCGTGACTTATGCGCAATTATATTTGTTTTTTGCATCTTTTGCTCCTGTGTCGGTCATCCATGTTCTCCGACTTTAAAATCTTTTCAATGCGCACTTAATGCTGTTTCTTTGTTACAGTTTTATTACAGTCTCTAACCATGTTTTATAAGGCTCCAGAATTGGGTGCTGAAGGCTTCTTTGTATGTAGTCTTGCATGCGCGGCAAATGTTTCAAATATGCAGGCTTGCCATCACGTTCATTAAGGCGAATGAAAATACCCAAAATTTTCGTGGCACGCTGTGCAGCCATAATAGCGTAGCTCTCGCGAAATACATTTTCGTCAAAGGCATTATCCTGCGCCATTCTGCATTTGATGTAATGATTGACAAGCTGTGTTTCCAGCTCTGGGCTGACATCCACACGGGCATCTTGCGCAAGCGAAGCGACGTCATAAGCGGTCGGTCCCATTACAGCATCCTGAAAATCAATCACGCCAATTCGGTCTGAACCTGTTTCTTGCGATCGCCATAAAATGTTTGGCGAATGATAATCCCGCATGACCAGGGTTTTTTCATAAGTCTGGATTTTTTCAGCATAACTGCGCCAAAGAGCTTCAAATTGGGAAGCATCTTCCTCATCAATTTTTGAACCTGATTGTGAGGGTGCATACCATTGAAGGAGCAAGTCAACTTCGATCAGTATGGCCTTTTCATCATAGGATGGGATTTGATAAATCTCGCCTGATTTAAGTGTGGCTTTGTTTGTAAAATCACAGGCATGGAGTGCCGCCAGAAACTCAATCGCTGCCATATAGCGCTCAGCGATGGGTACCCTGTTTTCATCAATAATACCTTCATCGCCAAAATGCTCGATCAGCAACAAACCTTCATCCAGATTTTGCGCCTTGATTTCAGGAGCAGCAAACCCCTTGGCTCTGATTAATTCATCAATGGCAACAAAAGCGGTCACATCTTCTGCAAGGTGTGCGATTTTACTGTAGGGCTTTCCGTCCTTGATCGGAGGTCCATCAGGAAGTGCTGGCGCATTCATCAAAAGCAGTTGTTCATCATCATGGCTTATAAGCTCATAGCTGCGTGCTGATGCATCCCCCATTAAAGGGTATCGGATGATGTTGCGATAGTCTGCGTCTGAGAGGAATTTTCGAATTAACAAGCTTCGTTTGATACGGCTTAACAAATGGGCATTGCCTGAAAAATTCAGCATGCGCTCAGTTTCATTGGTTTCTGCAAATTCTATGTGAATTGCTTGTTTTGGAATTTCATCAAAGCACTGCTCATGCCATTCCATCAAAATGCAGCCGGTTTCCAGTGCGTCTTCCCAACCCAGTTCTTCAAGTTCATCCATGCCGGAAATTCGGTATAAATCGAAATGAGATACAGCAGGTATGGTGTCATAAGACTGGCAAAGTGTGTAGGTCGGGCTTGGCACCTCAAAATCCTCATCACGCGCCAGATGCCTGATAATACCGCGCGCCAACACGCTTTTGCCTGTACCGAGATCCCCTGACAAACAAATAAAATCTCCGCGCTGAAGTATCATGGCAATGTCTTTGCCAAGTTGGTTTGTTTCGGCTTCGCTAACAGTTTTAAGTGCAAAAGCATCCATAGGATCAGGCTGCTGCTGTAATTGAACTGTCAGGGCTGTATGGGGCTAGTTTGATTTCAGGCTCTAACGGAATACGACAAATGAAACATGCGCCGTTCGGGCTTGCATTCTCAACTTTCACGCTGCCGCTATGCATTTCAATAAAGCCACGCACGATAGACAATCCAAGCCCTGTTCCTTTTCTAGCACCATCATGAGCTTGCGTTTCAAACCGATCAAAAATGATATCTTTCAAGTCTTCAGATATGCCTGGCCCTTGATCAATCACTTTGATTTCATGGAAATCATCATGGGTCTGTGCCGAGATTGTAATTGTGCCGCCGTCAGGAGAGAAGTTGACCGCATTGGATATCAGATTTGTCAAAACCTGGTTCATACGTGAATGATCGGCGATAATTGTTGCATCCTTGTCTGATATCTCAGTTTTCATTTGCAGGCTTTTTTGAGCAAATACAGGTTCAAAGCCAGAGGAAATATCATCTATTAGTGTTTTCAGGTTCAATTCAGCAAGCTCCAGCGTCATGGAGCCAGCATCGATGGAGGCCAAATCGAGGATATCATCCACCATGGCCCGCAATTCATCCGCAGATGAGTTGATGTGGGAAAGATACTCGACCTGTTTTTCATTCATGGAACCGATTTCAGGCGTGGCAAGCATTTCGCCAAAACCTGCAATGTTGGTAAGTGGCGCGCGCAACTCATAAGAGACGTGCTGAATGAATTTACTCTTCAACAAATCGGAAGCTTCCAGCGCCTCTGCACGTTCCTGCAGTGCTTTTTCAAAGTTCACATTTGCCGTGATGTCTGAAAGCGTCAACATGGATTGTCCATCAGGCAGCGGCACCAATCTGTATTCGTAGGTTGAGCCATTGCGAAGCTCCAGCCGGCCTTCCAGATCAGAGCGTTCATCGTCAAGCCCCGTAACCTTGCCAAGAATTTTTTGAAGATCATCAGGATTGGCAATGGTTTCAGTCCAGGCCTCGATGATTTTGACGATGTGTAACCCTTCATCAATTTCCAGGTCTGTCGAGTTCCACAAGGCTTCAAGCGTAGGGTTAAATAAGCGTAATTTACCATTTGAACCAAACACGGCGACCGCTTCTGTCAGGTGATCCAGCGTTTCACCCTGAACTTGCATCAAGGAATTATAATTGCTTTCCAGTGCCAGGCGTTCCGTTACATTTTCAAACACCCACGTTGAGCCGCCTTGGTTTCTTGGATTGGAGACGACGCGAATGGTTTGTCCATCCAGCAGATGCCACCATTCTTCCTTGGGTTCTATCGCCTGATAAACGCTAAGCTGACTATCACGCCACTTTCGCCAATCAGGTTGATCAGGTAAAAGTTTTCCTTCACGCATCGCCTCCAAAAGTTCGGCATTGGAAGGTTGTGATTCAAGAAATGCTGAATCCAGTTTCCAAAGATGTTGAAAACCGTTGTTGTGGAAAATCAGCTTTTGAGATTTATCAAAAATGGCAACTGCGGTCGCCAGTTGGTCAAGCATTCGCGAATGACCCTCGTTGGTTTCCTTTAGCGTCCTGCTAATTTCATCAACATCACTCTTATCCAGCGCAATGCCGGCAAAACCAGCTTTGCCCTTAATCGAAAAGACTTCCAGCTTTTTGCGGTCTCCAGCGACCGTTGCAGGAAGCACGCCTTGATAGAGATCTTGAGTCTCTTGTGTTTTGGTTATTTTTTCGCGTTGCTCTTGGTCAAATA
>CALFBU010000132.1 GCA_937951455.1 uncultured Rhizobiaceae group bacterium | reverse complement strand
ACTGAATATCTAAATGCATCCGCTCGACCTATTGAGCGGCGCCACTCTAGCGGTGTGTTGTTAAAGCCCCGAGCAAGTCGTTCAATGATGATGGTAGGCTCGCCATCTCTCAAACCTAACGATGATGAACCTTGATCAGATTTTCCGACTAGAATAGTTTCAGTTGCCATTGCAATTGTTAAGCCGCATTGTTCTTCATAGAATGGGTAAACTAAATCGGGGAAATCGGATGGTGAAAAACTCAAAAGCTTTTTGAAGCGTTTTGCATCCAGGCGAATGTCTTCTAATAATACGACATTCCCATCAACGACACGCTCTCGTTCTATCCTTAATATTGGGCTCTTTTCTTTGATATTTAATTTCTGACAGGTTAGTAAATCACCTTCAGTTTGCTGTACCGATACCACTTTGCCTATAGGGCGCATTATCTGGCCGTCAGAATCTTCCATTCTGAAGAAGCGAGCAAGTGAATTTGAAAAGGATGGACGGACTACGAATGTCCCACGGCCTTGTTTACGCTCAAGAGTGTTTCGGTTTACCAGAACGCTGACTGCTTGACGAACTGTACCCAAAGATACCCCATGTGCTAAAGATAATTCACTTTCTGAGGGAAGTTGATCACCAGGGCGTAAATTACCTGAAGATAACTCAGACAATAAAAAATCAACCATCTGTTGATATCGTGGTAAGCGCGAGTCACTGGAGATGTGTTGCGATAAGGACATGTTTACCTATAAATGAATGTTTGTATATTGTTATAACAACTATTCATCTATATGACTTAATGAGTCAAGCATCATTTTTGTACTCTGGAGAAATGGCTTTGAAGAATGAGTAATTTAAATCAACGCAAACTGGATGCTCATGCCCATGTATTTTACCGTTCAGACAAGAGCATTCCTGATGCCAGGTATGTTCCAAACTACGATGCTACGCTTGATAATTGGCTAGCGATGCTCGATGCAAATGCCCTAGAAGGGGGTACGCTTGTTCAACCAAGTTTTTTAGGAACCGATAATGAGCGTTTGCTCAAATCTATAAATGAAGCACGTAATAGGGGGTATGATGTAGATGGGGCTGCCGTTGTTGCGCCCACTATCGAGCAGGAAGATCTAGAAGCCCTAATAGAGCAAAAAATAGTTGCTTTGAGATTGAACATGGTCGAAAGGCCATTGATGGATTTTAAAAGTGATTGCTGGGCGCGCTTTTTCGAGTTGGTTCAGTCTACAAATTTGTCAATTGAAATTCACCTTGAAGCAAACCGTATGCTTACTGTTTTGGAAACACTACAGCAGTATGAAATTGACTTGGTCCTTGATCATTATGCCTTGGTTGAGAGTGTTGAAAAATTAGAACATCTCTTAAGCAATGTTGATACAAATAAGATTTCTATAAAACGTTCAGCACCATATCGCCTTCCAATTGAGAGCGTTCTTGATAGAAATCAAATAGCCAGCTGTTTAGATAAATTCCTTTTACAATACTTCCCATTAGATAAAACGCCCGTAGGGACTGATTGGCCACACACTCGCTTTGAGCACCTTGATCTCAATCAACCAAAAATTAATAGACCAACTATGGACTTTATAACATAGAATGATTTCTTAATGCTTTTGAAAGCAGACCTTGGAGCATTCTCAAATCTTGGTTACTTCTGGCACACGCCTGTCATTCACAAATCAGCAGTCTGCCCCACAGGGTTTTCAAACGGCCCTTTTGCTTCGCCTGCTTCGACTTGCCGGTCGTGTTCCAGTATCCAGTGAACAGTCGGAAAAGCGATGTCGTCCCATGGGATGTCTTTCCACTCAAACAGTTGCACTTCAAGGCTTTCTTCGCCTGCGGAAAAATCAGGACTGTTGAGCGTTGCGCGGTAAAGGATTTGGACTTGGCTTAGGCGTTCTACGGTGTAGACGGCGAGTAAGTCGCCCAAATTAAGATCTGCGTTGGCTTCTTCCATTGCTTCGCGTTTGGCGCCCTGTTGCGGACTTTCGTTTAATTCCAGATAGCCCGCGGGAATGGTCCAATAGCCCTTGCGCGGTTCTATGGCGCGGCGGCACAAAAGGATTTTTCCTTCATGGCGCACGACTGAGCCAACCACGATTTTCGGGTTTTCATAATGCACGAAATCGCAGTGGTCACAGACATTGCGACTGTGGGTATCACCGGCAGGTGTTTTGTTGTTGAAGGAAGGCTTTAGGTCTTTTGTCATCCAGATGAATTGGCGCTTTGAAGCGCATCTTCAATGATTGGAATGAGTTTTTCTTGCAATCCACGCGGGCTGATCGGACCGACGTGTTTGTAAATGATATGCCCTTGATGATTAACGATGAAGGTTTCAGGAACGCCGTAAACGCCCCATTCAATGGAAGCGCGGCCAGAACGGTCCACGCCTACGACATCATAGGGATTGCCCAGCTCGGCCAAAAATCCAAGTGCGTTCTTTGTGCTGTCTCTTTGGTTTATGCCAACGATTTGAAGGCGATCGTCTTCGCCCAGTTCAACGATTTGAGGGTGCTCCTGGCGACATGGGACACACCAGGATGCAAAGACGTTTACGATGGAAATTTTATCCTTGAACATGCCAGGTGTCATGCCCGGGATTTTTTGGCCATCGGCGGTTAGGCCTTTTAATTCAGGAACACTTAGTTCTGGCGCAGGCTTGTCGATCAACGCGGAGGGAAGTGCGGACACATCACGACCTTCTGTGGAG
>CALFBU010000131.1 GCA_937951455.1 uncultured Rhizobiaceae group bacterium | reverse complement strand
TACCCTTGATCGCGCAAAACTTGTCTTACATCCGATGGCGCTAGCACGTCTTGGCATTGGCCTATGTTTCTGCGTTGCAAGAGTTGGCCTTGTTGAGAGATGATGAGGCGGGTACGTTGCGAACCCTTGCAACCAATTGCAATGTAATTACTGTTTTGCTCATCAATAACAATACGCGTAAAACCATTCGCCTCAAGGTTTCTGCGCACTTGTTGCTCATTTACCGTATTTCGGCAATTACCAATCTCGCTGACACCCTTGATACGTCCCTTGTAATCCACCTTAACATTATATTTTACACCATCCTTGCAAGCGTATGCCTTGCCTGTTTTGAACCCCGTATCGTACACTTTGATTTGTGAATATCCCTTGGAAACCAGAATTCGCGCAACGTCCCCTTTTGACATTCCAATATTGAATGAAAAATTTGCATTTGCAGGCGCAGCAGTAAACATCAGTATAGCAACCTTAGCCATGAAAAACATGCGCAGCAAACTAGACTTTTTAAAAATCATTTTATCCTCCCCAACGACGCAAATCATGCTGGTCGTTTATTCCAATCCAACAAGACTGCAAATAAAATGACCATAAGTAAAGTGGGTTTCAGGCTAAAAGCGGTTCAAAAGATTTTATAGATTAGAGTGAAAGTATGCTTTTTTATTTATTTACAAACTCGCACCCAGCTCTACTCAAAGTTGATCAACCAACCTCCGGCAGTCCCCTTACCTCTCCCATGCACATCACTGCTTCATCATAAGCCTTGCGGGCGAATACTTCTCTTACCATGGGCTCGAAATGTTCCAGCGGTTTCATGTCATAGTCCGGATCAAAGCTTGATTGATCCCAGCGCTCGCAGAAGTCTGCGCAGGTTTGGAAGTATGGGTGGTCTTTGTATTTTTGGCGTTCTTCGGGGTCCCAGCCGTAGTGGTGAGCGTAATATAGCATTTGGAACATGCCGTGGTGTTCTACCGTCCACGCGACTTCATCACGAACGAAGGGTCTGATAATTTCTGCTGCAAAACGATCATGGTTTTGGGGTGCCAGACCATCGCCGATATCGTGCAAAAGTGTTGCGACAATCCAATCAACATCTGCACCATCGTTTTCAGCCCGCGTTGCAGATTGAAGGCCATGTTCAAGACGGGTGATTTTATAACCTGCCATGGTCTCATCCGCCTGCATGCGAAGTTCGCGCATAATGCGGTCAGCGGTCATCGCGAGATATGGCTGCTCCATCTTGTGAAGCAGTTCGTAATCTTCCTTTGTGCCGTCTTTCATCTGGGTAAAAGAAACTGTGGGTTCGCTCATAATCCACTCCATAAATTGCTTTTCTGGTGTCAGATTGATACGAGCAATAAGAAAGAACAAGTGTTTTTTGCGACCTATTGTTATTCGGGAGAAAATCATGGCGAAGAAAGCTGCATCCGATCACGCGATTACAACCAATTCTCTATTGGGCACTGGTGACGATTCCACGTTCTCTGGTGTGATGTCATTCATGCGCCGTAAGTACACCAAACAGATTGATGGCGCGGATATGGTTGTATGGGGCATTCCGCTGGATACATCCGTTACCAACCGCCCTGGAACACGCTTTGGCCCAAATGCGATTAGACAAGCCTCTTGTATTCTGGACGCCGACCCGCAATATCCGTTTCATTTGGATCCGTTTGAAACGCTGGCTGTTGCCGACTATGGCGATTGCTCGATGAGTACAAACCGCGTTTGGGAAAATCCTGAGCGTATTGAAAATGAAGCCAAGCAAATATTGGATACAGGCGCTTATCTTTTGTCGCTTGGTGGCGATCATTATGTCACCTGGCCCTTGTTAAAAGCGCATGCGGAAAAGCATGGGCCATTGGCGCTCATTCAGTTCGATGCGCATCAAGACACCTGGGAAGATGAAGAAGATGTCATCGACCATGGTAGCTTTGTAACGCGTGCGGTTAAGGACGGAATCATTGATCCGGACAAATCCATTCAGATTGGCATTCGCACGCATGCGCCGGAAGACTATGGCATTGAGATTATCTATGGTGATGAAGTTGAAGAAATGAGCACCGAAGCCATTGCAAACCAAATCAAACAACGCGTTGGCTCTGGTCCTGTCTATCTAACCTTTGATATTGATTGCCTCGACCCTGCCTATGCGCCTGGAACAGGTACGCCAGTTGCGGGTGGCCCGTCATCTGCGAAAATGCTGGGCGTCTTGCGCAAACTGGGCAGCTTGAACATCGTTGGCTCAGATGTGGTAGAGGTTTCACCTGCCTATGATCATGCGGACATAACAGCCATTGCAGGCTCCATGGTAGCGATGTATATGGTTTGTCTTCAGGCTGAAAAAAGACTGGAAGACTAATACAGCTTCTTATCTTGATTCTCATACTCATAATAAAACATTGAAACATAAGTACTTTATCGGAAACAACACATGAAACCTGGTATTTTCATTGATGGCGAACATGGCACAACTGGATTGCAGATCCGTGAGCGTTTGGCAAAGCGGGATGACATCAACATTCTTTCGCTTGCCATGGAAGATCGTCGTGATGCGGACAAACGTCGGGAAATGCTTGGGTCTTGTGATGTTGCAATTTTGTGTTTGCCAGACGATGCTGCGATTGAAGCAGTGCAACTGATTGAAGAAACTGGCAATGAAAAATGCATCGTGATTGATACATCAACTGCGCACCGCACCCATCCTGACTGGGCGTTTGGGTTTGCTGAACTGGATAAAGCGCAAGCATTAAAAATCAAAAATTCAAAACGCATTAGTAATCCGGGCTGTTATTCAACCGGGGCGATTGCCTTGCTAAAGCCCTTGCTTGATACCGGTGTCATGAAGTCCGATTGCCCTGTCACGATCAACGCAGTTTCAGGTTATACGGGTGGCGGCAAGCAATTGATTGCGCAGATGGAAGATGCGTCTCACGAAGCCCATATTGAAACCTCGTTTCACCTATATGCGATGACCATGCAGCACAAGCATGTGCCGGAAATCATGCAGCGTTCCGGGCTTGAAAAACGTCCATTGTTCATGCCAAGCGTTGCACGCTTTGCGCAAGGCATGTTGGTTTCTATCCCACTGCATTTGGAACAACTTTCATACGCCAGTGTTGCGACGGTGCGTGGTGCCTTGGAAGTCCATTATGAGGGTTGTGAATTTGTGTCCGTTGCTAGTGCGGATGAAGTTACAAATGCTGCAAGCGTTAAGCCTGAAGATTACGCCAATCGTGATGACATGAAGCTATGGGTGTTTGGTGATGATGAGAGCGGGTATGTCAATCTCGTTGCTCAACTCGACAACCTCGGCAAAGGCGCCTCAGGTGCGGCGGTTCAAAACCTCAATCTGGTTTTAAGTTAGGCTCTGGCAAATTTTACACCGCGCCAATGCGCGATAGCAAAGCCAAGCACGACCAATGCTCCACCCTGATGATACAAGCCCCAATTCAAAGGCACTTGAAGCAGTAGCGTAATAACGCCAACCGCAGCTTGTGCTAGCGTTAAAACCAATAACAAAATCGTTCTGCGCTTGTGTGTTTCACCAGACGCTGATTTCATAGCCACGACCATTTGGATAAAAACCAAGGCCAATAATGCATAGGCGCTCATGCGGTGAATGAATTGCACGGTTTTTGGGTTCTCAAACGCATTAATCCAGAAAGGTGTCTGTATCCATAAATCAGCAGGGATAAAGGCACCATCCATGGTGGGCCATTCGTTAAAAGTCAGCCCCGCATCAAGGCCTGCAACCAAGGCGCCCAAAAAGATTTGCAAGAGCACAGCAAACACGACCCAAGGAGCAAATTTAGCAACAGTAGATGTAACGGGTTCATTGGAATGGGTAACCAGCGACCTTGCGAGCCAGAGTGTGTAGGCAAAGATAATACAGGCCAAAGTTAAATGTGTTGCAAGGCGATATTGGCTAACATCAACGCGATCTACAAGGCCCGAACTTACCATCCACCAGCCGATGAAGCCTTGCAGACCACCCAGCACAAACAAAAAAGCCAGATGCGGTTTAATCCAACTTTCCAGTCTTCCGGTAATCCAGAAAAATACAAGTGGAAAGAAAACGACAAGTCCGATGAAACGCCCCAGAAACCTGTGCCCCCACTCCCACCAATAGATGAACTTGAACTCATCCATGCTCATGCCCTTATTAATGAGCTGATATTCGGGGATTTGGCGATATTTTTCGAGTGCTATTTGCCAGTCTTGCGCGTTTAAAGGTGGTATGGCGCCCAATAGAGGCTTCCATTCAGTGATCGATAGCCCCGAATCCGTTAAACGGGTAGCACCGCCTACAATAACCATAATAAAAATCAACACACACACCAGATATAGCCAATTACGCACCTGTGCGCGGTGTTGGTAGTCTATGTCGATTGCGTAGTACGTATTGTCAGCTGTTATTGTCACGAATGCACCCTTGGTTGTTATGGCTTAATTTGCATTCCAAGCTTAAATTCTCAAGTGCTATTCTGCGTGACAAGCGGTCGCGCAACTCTTTTATTGATTTAAAGTTTGAATGCAATATGTAGAGTCTATGAAACAAAGAACACGAAAATTATTTGGTACATTTTTTATCGTCATCATTGCGCTTTTGTATGCCGTGATTTCAACTACAATCGCTGCTGCAAAACTTGCAGATGCAAGTGGCTGGGTGCATTTAATTTATTTTCTTTTGACAGGAATGTTATGGGTTGTGCCTGCAATGTTCATCATCAATTGGATGTTGAAGCCCGACAAAGTACCCGACAAATCTTAAATTCACATAAAACTAAGCGACATCCAACTTTTTACCCATATTTTTAAATCGAGTCGGGATACCGGATAATAGTGTATTCACATATCGCATGGATTGGTGATGGCCGTTGAGGCTCACTCTTGGCAGTGCTGTGATGTGATCTTTATGCTCAGGATAAATGACACCGTGGCGCGTTGTGGTTGCAGTTTCAAAACCTAATTCTTTTGCCAAGTCAAACTCTCGCTTTCCCGCAACCTGTATGAATCCATAGGGATAAGCTAGGTGCTTGGGATCTCTGCCCAATTTCTCTTTCAAGATTTCACGACTTTGCAAAATTTCATTTTTCGCACTGTCGTAAGGTAATTTTGATAATGCGTAGTGATTAACCGTATGCGCACCAATTGTGCAAAGAGGGTTTTTTGAAAGTGACGCCACCTCTTCCCAATTCATGACGTTTTCCCTGACATAAGCCAAACTATCAAAACCATATGCTCTGCATAGTTTTTCTGTAACCTCACGCTGAACCAGTTGATCTGTTTCAAGCAAAAGCGTTTCTATCAAAAATTTGTAAGTAGATAGTTTCCCTGCCGTTGTGGACACATCAAATTCTCGCTTACCATTAGGTAAGTCGACCGTTACTTTCTTTTGAGCCGCAATTACATGTTCGACATCTTCCCACCATAAAGGTGCGCTGGCCTCAGTAATACCAGGCGCGATGTAAATCGTGTAAGGCACTTGATGACGTTCAAAAACGGGTACAGCGTTCATCAGATTATCGCGATAGCCATCGTCCAGCGTAATACTCAGGAATGGTTTTGCGTTACTATATTTATCATGATGCTTAATGCGCTGCGCTGCTTCATCCATGGATATAAAATCATAACCTTCAGTTTTAAGGCGCAATATCATGCGGTCAAGAAATTCAGGGGATGCGGAAAGATGGGTGTTTGGAGAAAACGATTTAGGCCTCGAGTTCTGCACACGGTGCAACATCAAAATAGAACCTAGGCCACCAACATATGGCGTTAGTGCAGACTGTATGCCTGAAAAGTATAAAGAATTTAAAACAATTTTACGCCACATATGGTTTATCAATTTTCTTTGATATCTACATAATTAATAATTATTCACTTGATACCACATAACTTGTTTAGAAATTGTTGCTATATTCGTGCTGAGAGAATTAAAAGGCAAAAAGTTGTGATACAACACAAGGCACATATAACGTCTGATGCAGGCGATATAATTGGATATGCTGGGGACTATTGTATTCAAACGTTAAGCTCACCTGAACTTATAAAAGATGAGTGGGTAGCGCTTCAACGTGAGAACACGGCTTGCATATATCAAAACTATGATTGGATACGCATCGCGTGCCAGACGCTGGAAAAAAACAACTCTATTCTAATTGTCACGGGAAGATTGAACAACAAGCTTCACTTCATTTTGCCTTTGGTAACTGAAGATGGCTTGAGCAAAACCTTGAGATGGATAGGTGGAACACATGCCAATATTTGCAGTGGAATATTTTCTGAGGAATTTTTAAAATCTGAAGCTACGGACGTGATGCCCGCTGCTTTGAAGGTAATTGGAAAATATGTAAGCGGCATTGTAAAAACCCAACTTCACAATCAGCCTTTTACCTTAAAGTCATATAAGAACCCGATGTTGTCCCTTCCGCAGCAGCCCTCTGTCAACAGCATGTATGATATGGATTTGCGTGACGGGATGGACGCGATTCTTGACCAGGGTAGCGGCAAACGAAAACGCAAGCTATGGCGCAAACAAAACCGTGTTGCAGAAAGCATGGGTGGCTATGACTTGGTATCGCCGGCAACACACGCGGATATTCTTGAGGCAATCGATGAATTCATCGTGCTTAAAGGCAAGCGTTTAACCGACATGGGGATTCAGAATATATTCTCTGATAAGAAGACAATCGACTTTTTCATTCAGATGGCAGTTACACCGCCGATTGAATCTGGACATTTGTTTAAAATTTATCAGCTGAAAATTCAAAACAAGACACGGGCAATGTATGCACTTGGTATCGATGGTGATTATTGTCAGGCCTATGTAAATGCGGTTGAATACGACGAATTTTCTGACCATAGCCCAGGCGAGATGATCCTTTACGCAATGATTGAACAGCTCATTGCTGATGGATACGCAAAGTTTGATCTTGGCGTGGGAGATGAACGTTATAAACGTTCCTGGTGTCCGGGTAAGCACCCTTTGTTTGATACCAACATCCCGCTCAGCGCTTCAGCATATCCGATTATATTCGGATTAAAGGCCAAGAATACTGTGAAACGCTATGTCAGAAACAATCCGGAACTCTGGACAAGACTTAAAAAAATACGAAAAGCCAAAGCGTCATTATTCAATAAGAAATAACATCTCAGGTTGGAACCTGCCGGTCATGATATTTATCAGGCAGGCTCTGCGACTGGATTTCTTTTTTGATCTATTTCATCAGGAATGATGTGCAATATATCCTTGAAACCATCATCTTTTAAATCTGCCTCAAGTGACTTGCAATCATCAATTCTTGCGTTAACGCCACTGATAATAACGATTGAATCATCAGTTGCTACCAAATTTATACCATCGAGATCCGCATCCCCGCAATCAATGATGCAATAATCATAAGACAATGCAATCGCATCGATCACGTCAGACATGGTTTGCATATCTGGCATTGGCTCGCCTTGGAAAAGGGTTCCTGAAGGCACAACATGAACGCCTGACTTTTGATCGCGATAAATAATATTGTTAACTGAAACCGCACCAGAAATAAGATTGAAAATACCTGGCAGCTCATTGCCCCCAAGCATTTCATGTGCGGTTGCACCACCGCCACTCAGATCAATGATCACAACGCCATTTTCGCCATTACGACCCAATTGTCGTGCCAATATCCAAGCTGTTTTTGAACCACGATCACCACCGGGTGACGCAACAATAATGCGCCCTTCACCCAAATCCTGGAATACACTTGCAGCGTAACGCACCGCAATGGCTCCAGCTTTCTCTTGTGGCTCAGCCGCCACTTTTGGCATTGTTAGCGGGCTTTGTGTTTTAACGACTTCGGGGCTTTCATCCGCCTGTTTTGATAGTCGATTTTTTGATTTGCCGGCAATGATGTTTTCAAGTTGGGCAAAAGGATTGCTTCTTGCAGGTCTGTCTTCCTGTTCAAAATCGCTATCGTCCACTGCAGCTGTTTGTATATGTTCAGCTGGCACCTCTTCCATTACAGGTTCTTGTGCCGTTTGAACCGTTTGCGACTGGCGTGCATTACCAATGCTTGATAGAAGCGTGACGGCCAAAATACCCAAAATGGTAAGCAACATGGAAGCAACACCACCTGCAATTGTAAACGGTACAACTTTAGGGAAATAAGGTTCGACAGGCATTGAGCGCGATGGATAAACTTCTGCATCGATCGGTGTGAAATTGGAACGACTTAAAGCTTCCAAATTACGCTTTTCATATTCACTCAAAAGATCACGGTATGAATCAGCCTTGCGGACAAGCGCATCAAGTTTAACTTCTTGCTTGTTAACGCGCGTCACTTCTTCTTTCAGGCGATCTATTTCCTTCATCAAGTCCGCTTCGGTTTCGCGTGTAAGGTTCACATTGTTTTCAAGACTCTTGAGAATGTTGTTCGCTGAACCTCTGATTTGACGCTGGAAGTCATCAATCTGGGAATTGAGTGATTTCAACCTTGGGTGGTTTGGAAGCAGTGTTGTTGACAGATCTGAAATTTGCGCTTTGATTTCAGCTTCTCTTTCGCGCAACCGTTGGATCAGCGGTGATGCGATGACTTCAGGTATAGCATCCAGTGAAGCGCCACTTTTCAAAGCAGCACGAATAGAGGCAACTTTGGCCTGAGCCGATGAACGCTCGGCACGCAATCTGGAAAGTTCTGTTGAAATTTCAGACAATTGTTGCGTTGCTAAGGACTGATTTGTTGTGCCACTGCGAAGGATATCCTGCTTGGCTCTAAATGCGGCAACATCAGCCTCTGCCTCTTCCAGCTTTTGGCGATATTCATTTACAACCGGGTTCAACCAAACTTTTGCGTCCTGGGTGAGTTTCTTCTTTTTCTCTTCCTGAATTTTTACATACTCTTGCGCAATACGATTAGGTACTTCTAATGCTGTATTTGGATCCGTTGACCAAAATTCGATGACAATCGCACGCGACTTTTCAATTGGATAAACCTTCAATCGCTTCTTGAATTCATCCAGGACCGCCGATTGGGAGGAGCTTATAACATTACTATTGTTTGGCGCTACTTGAGGTTTATCATCACCAGCAAACATATCGCCGATCGCATCAAAAAAGCCCTTCTCATTAAATTCATCCGAGTTTTCCAAATCGAGCTGGGTCATTATTTCCAATGCGATCTTGTCGGAGCTGATGACTTCAACCTGACTGCGAATGGCTTCTTCGTCAAACTGATTGTTGGTTTGTTGCCCACCATTATCATTTAGTGTGCGATTAAAGGCATTATCTTTGTTTTCTATAATAATACGTGCGTTGGATTCATAACGCTCTGGTATGGCAGATAAAAACAGGAATAGGCCAACAGTTGCTAGAACCGTTACTAGCAAAACTAGCCACCACTTGCGCTTTAATGCAGCAAACAGACCAATGACATCAATATCATCGTCTTGCGTTAGTACATTAGGGTCTGACATCCAAATACTCCAAAATTACACAACTGCTCATACAAAAATTATTTCGCGCAAGTATGGCGTACGCAAATCATGACCAGACAATGAACGAACATGGTAACCAAGGAGTTAAGAAAGCTGATTTTGATTTTAAAAAATAAGGTTTTTCAAGGAAGTTATTGAATTTGCTTTACCTGCTATTAACCATAACAGATGTTTAATAGGGAAAATTTACTGAGCTAATTATTTTCCATCGAGGAATAAAAATCATGTTTTGCGTCCGTTCCAAGAACCTTTGGAGAGCCATCGCCATTTCCTTTATGGCTTTGGTTATTTCTGCTTGTGCTGCTTACAAGCCATTGGATCCTGCTTTTCACAAGGCGTTAACAGAGCCTTACAGATTGGATTCTGGCGATACTTTACGTGTAACAGTTTTTGGGCAAACAGAACTAACCAATACTTACACCGTTGATAAAGCAGGCCACATCTCCTTCCCACTTGTGGGGTCGATTGGCGCACGTGGCGTGACGCCAAAACAGATGGAAGGCCGCATTGCAAACGGCTTGAAACGAGGTTTCTTGCGTGATCCTGATGTTTCCGTTGAGATTGCAACTTACCGACCTTTCTTTATCTTGGGCGAAGTCGGCACATCGGGCCAATATGTTTATGTGCCAGGTATGACGGTTCAAAATGCAATTGCGATTGCTGGCGGTTTTTCGCCTCGCGCTGATCAATCAGACGTTGATATTACTCGAAATATCAATGGTGAAATTATCACAGGTCGCGTTCCGATCAGTGATCCTATATTGCCAGGTGACACCATCGCCATCAGAGAACGCCTGTTTTAATCCGATGAGCAAACCTTTAAAAATCATTCATTGCTTCCGCTCACCTGTGGGAGGCATCTTTAGGCATGTGCGCGATCTGCTTAACAAACAGGCCGAAGCAGGGCATGAAGTGGGTATTATTTGCGATTCATCGACGGGCGGCGACTATGAAGACAAGCTCTTTGAAAAAATCAGCCCCCTGCTCTCCTTAGGATTACATCGCATTCCTATGGCGCGTTCCATTGCACCCAAAGACTTATCTGCTCTCATCAAAACGAGAAGCCTTATCAAGCAACTTGAACCAGACGTGGTTCACTCGCACAGCGCTAAAGGCGGTGTTTATGGGCGTATGGGTGCATGGCTGGCTGACAAAAGCATCAAGACGTTTTATTGCCCTCACGGCGGTGCGATGCATTATGATGCCGCTTCGCTCAAGGGCAAGATTTTCTTTACAGCAGAGCGTTTTCTGGAGCGTATGACAACCAGCCTGATTTTTGTCAGTGATTATGAGCGCAATGCCTATCACGAAAAAGTAGGCACTCCGCAATGTCCGGAAGCCATTGTCTATAACGGTATATCGCCTGAAGAGTTTATCCCTGTTCATCCTGAGAAGAACGCGACCGAATTTCTTTATATTGGTATGAAACGAGATCTGAAAGGCCCTGACCTCTTTCTCGATGCCTTAAAGATTGCACGCGACACATCAGGTCAGGATCTTAAGGCATGGTTTGTCGGGGACGGTCCAGATGAGGCAAAATATGATTTGCAAATCAAACAACTCGAGTTAGAAAATTGCGTGAAGGTCAGTAACGCCATGCCCGCTCGACAAGCGTTTGCGCTTGCAGATATTGTCGTCGTACCGTCACGCGCCGAGTCACTTCCCTATCTGGTTCTCGAGGCAATCGCTGCGCAAAAACCAATGGTCGCGGTAGATGTTGGTGGTATACCGGAAATATTTCATGATGAAAAACACAGACTTGTACCGACCAATGATGCCAAGGCGCTTGCAAACGCGATGATGGAACTCCAGGCTGATCAGAATCGTCATCAGAAAGCCGCTGCAATGGCTACAGATTTGCAAAAGAAGTTTTCATTGGAAGCGATGGCCAGCAGTGTCGAAGCCTTATACGCTTAAGCAAGATTTAAGCTTCTCAATAAGATTCAACAGAATGCATTAACTTACTGTTATGCATAAATAAATTCTCTTGAGTTTTTGCGCTTTGTTAAACATTCTTCTTAGTGTTTTTGCCGTATATATTCCCTTGGGTAATATCACGGACAGAGTGGAACATGAAAACAATATCAAAAGAAATTGGAAACGGCTTCTCACGCGAAGAGATGAAAAAGGCTGTTGCGCAAGAACAAATCTCTAAAGAACGTACGGTCGAATTGAATGAATTGGCAAGTCAAGTGGCAGAACAATTCTCTGCAAAGTCAATTTCACCCTTCTTGATATCAGGCTCTCTTCGCTTGATCGATTTCTTGGCTTTGTCCATGGTGTCAATTGTTACAATGTTTTTCCATCTTGTTCCCGTCCTTGAGATGAGCAACTGGCATATTGCCTCGGCATTTTTAGGCGCTGTCGTGACAACAGGTTTTGTTCAAGGTATGGACGGTTACCTAACAACGACGCTCAGACAATTCAGCACATCATTTTTCAAAAGTTTGATCGCCTTTACAATGGCTTTTGTGGTTACCATGATGATGATGTTCCTTATGCAAATTCTGAACGGGAAAATGACTTACTGGATTGGCATGTGGTTTGGTTACGGCGTTCTCTATTTAGGCATTTCTCGCGTAATCACAGGTGCAATCGTTACCAAACTCATGGATGATGGCCGCCTTGAACGTCGTGCGATTATTATTGGCGGCGGGACGCCTGCCTCAGAACTTATTCACGCGATGGAAGCAAACCCAAATTCCGATATTCGTATTTGCGGCATCTTTGACGATCGCACGGATGATCGCTCTCCAAACATTGTTGCGGGTTATCCTAAACTTGGAAATGTAGCCGAGCTTGTGGAGTTTACCCGCAAAGCACGTATCAACATGCTGATTGTATCCATTCCATTGAGTGCAGAAAAGCGCGTTTTACAACTGTTAAAACGCCTTTGGATGTTACCTGTAGATATTCGCTTGTCAGCGCACACCAATAAGCTTTTCTTCCGTCAACGTACCTATAGCTACGAAGGCACTGTGCCGATGGTAGATGTCTTTGAAAAGCCTATTGCAGACTGGGATTCAGTCATGAAGCGAACCTTTGACATTGTCTTTGCATCTGCGGCAATCATTGCGCTAAGCCCAATCATGCTGATAGCAGCGATCGCTGTTAAGCTCGACAGCAAGGGACCGATTATCTTCAAGCAAAAGCGCGAAGGCTTTAACAATGAAGAGATTGAAATCTTCAAGTTCCGTTCTTTATATACCGATCAAGGCGACAAAAGTGGTGTGAACGTTGTTACCAAAGGCGATAGCCGCGTAACAAAAGTAGGTCGTATTATCCGCAAGACCTCAATAGATGAACTGCCACAGCTGTTTAATGTATTGCTTGGTTCACTATCGCTGGTTGGCCCTCGCCCGCACGTTGCCAATGCGCAAACAGACAACAAGCTTTGGACAGAAGTCGTCGACAGCTACATCGCTCGCCACAAAGTCAAGCCTGGTGTTACCGGTTGGGCGCAAATTAATGGTTGGCGTGGTGAAGTGGACCAGGAGGAAAAACTCAAGGGTCGTG
Organism: uncultured Rhizobiaceae group bacterium; assembly: GCA_937951455.1. Lineage (GTDB taxonomy): Bacteria > Pseudomonadota > Alphaproteobacteria > Rhizobiales > Rhizobiaceae > JAALLB01. Next base: position 196 of record CALFBU010000131.1, on the reverse strand, counting down.
TTGAATACGATTTGTATTACATCGAAAACTGGTCCTTGCTGTTTGATCTCTACATTTTGGCGATCACACCATTTAAGCTTATCAATACAGAAAACGCTTACTAGGAAACGGTATGAGCGTTGAAGCCCTGACGGTCAGCCCAAACCCTAAGTCTATCGGCGGTATTAAAATATCGACGCTAGTGAACTGTATGTTG
>CALFBU010000130.1 GCA_937951455.1 uncultured Rhizobiaceae group bacterium | reverse complement strand
GCCTTCGCGCCCGTCCGGGTTCATCATGACGTAGGAGACGCGGCTCATCAGGTCTTCACCAAAACGAATTTGCGGGTTTGGCGCACCTGAAGAAGCAATGGTCTGACCTGAAAGAAGCGATACCAAATGCATGGCGATGGTAGTTGAACCAATGTCACACGCTATGCCGTAGGCCTCGTTTTTAAGGCCCGGATAAAGCGCCATGATGGATGGGCGTGACGTTTCCATGTCTTTGTGAATAACGGCTGTAACTTTCCACTCGCCATCACGCAGGATTTTTTGAATATTCGGCATCAAGTGGCTGTCGACCATGAGGTCTTCCCAGCCCCAGTCCTGTTCAAGTGCTACTTTCAGCCGATCCAAATCGCCCAAGGGCTTGTGCATGTTGGGTTCTTCAACTTCGACGTAACACAATTGAAGGGCAGGGTTGCGCTCGATGATGCGACCATCATCCACCTTGCGTACGACGGCCGCATTAATTTGACCATCTTGTGGAATATCAACCACGAGATCGCCTTCAATGGTAGACGAGCAGGAGAGGCGGCGGCCTTCTTTCAGGTCACGCTTTTCCGCATAGCGTTTTTCTTTTGGTCCAAAAGGTGAGATGTGATCGTTCGAGGAAGTAATTCCGTGTTTGGCGAAATTACCTTCCTGAATGTCAATCTGGCAACGCCCGCAAATGCCACGTCCACCGCAAACCGATTCGACATAAACCCCAAGCTCTCGCGCCGCATCAATGACAGGCGTACCCTTGGCAAAGCGCCCGCGCTTGCCCGAAGGCATGAAAAGTACGAGAGGGTCTTGGGTGTCTGTCATTTTACCCTCTTGATCTTCCACGGCCTGCGCGGCGGCCTCTTGCACCGCCTGGTGCTGCGTCTGGGTCGCGATTGAAGTTGATCCATGCAGCGCCACCGTCATCCTGATTTAGAAGGAAGTTTGCGGCTCTAATCGCTTCCATTTCCTTGCCGGCGCGTGGTTTGGTTGAGCCCATGCCGAATAGTTTGACGAATGTTTCATCGTCCATGTCTGCTGGGATAACAATGCCAGCTGCTTCAATGGCTGCTTTTTTCTCGGCGATTTTCTTTGGTCCGGTTGGTAGAGCGACCGGGTTCATGATTGCGCTCGTCATGCCGGCAGCATACGCCATGGGTAGGAAGGCGTTGTTGATGCCGTGGCGGTTTGGCAGGCCGAACGAAATATTGGATGCGCCACAGGTTGTGTTAACACCAAGTTCTTCGCGTAGGCGGCGAACCAATGTGAACACCTGATGGCCGGCTGTCGCCATAGCACCGATTGGCATCACAAGTGGATCAACCACAATGTCATGTGCTGGAATGCCAAAGTCTGCCGCACGTTCCACGATTTTCTTTGCAACGGCAAAGCGTACGTCCGGATCTTCCGAAATGCCAGTATCGTCGTTTGAAATGGCAACCACGGGTACATCGTATTTTTTCACTAGCGGAAGTACGAGTTCAAGACGCTCTTCTTCACCGGTTACTGAGTTAAGAAGAGGGCGGCCTTTGGCTTCTTTCAAACCATTCTCTAATGCGCCAGGTACGGAAGAATCAATACACAATGGGCAATCTGTTACGGCTTGTACGGTTTTTACCAACTGTTGCATCAAGATGGGCTCTACGAAGTTATTATCCGCATAGCGTTTGTCTTCTGCCATTTTGCCAGAAAACACCGCACCTGAGTTAATGTCGAGAATCGTAGCACCAGCTTCTACTTGTGCGATTGCATCTGCTTCTACCCTTGAAAAATCACCGTCTTCAAGTTCCTGGTTCAGAATTTTACGCCCTGTGGGGTTGATGCGTTCACCGATCACAGCGAACGGTTGGTCAAAACCGATGACTACTTCTTTGGTTTCTGATGCGACGATTGTTTTAGTCATTTGCGTTGCCTTGCAATGGTTGTGAGCATATGCCCAGCTTGATTTCTATTGTTATAATTCATGCACTTTTGCGCATAATTCCAATCCTGTTAGCGCGACTATGCCTGCCGTTTTTACGACTTAAACTTGAAGCCATCGCTTTGCTGATTGTTCTCGATTTGAGTAACGGCATCTACATAATAAATCAAGACATAAAGATATCTTTATATTATTATTTACAATTGAAAAATATCTTGCTATGAGTTGTGTAGCGAAAAGGAGAATAAAATGGCTCGCATCAGTTTTGAATATTTCCCGGGACGTTCGGAGAAGGCAAATAACCAATTGGAAAAAACCGTATCGCTTTTGGCGCAGTTTCAACCTGAGTTTCAAAGCGTAACCTATGGCGCAGGGGGCAGTGATCAGCAGGGCTCTTACGATGCGGTTGTTGCCATGCAAGCGACCAGCGGTATTCCAACCGCCAGTCATTTGACATACACAGGTGCAAATCGGGAAGATATTGAAGCTTTTGCAGACAAGCTGTGGGAAGCCGATATTAAGCGCATTGTAGCCCTGCGTGGCGATGACCGTGCGGAGAGTAAAAACACGCCATTCGAAAATACACCCGAGTTTGTTGCAGCGCTCAAAGCTTGTCATCCATTTGAAATAGCCGTTGCCTGTTATCCTGAAGTGCACCCCAAAGCAGGTTCAATAAAAGAGGATTTGGCCGTTTTGAAAGCCAAGCAGGAAGCGGGGGCTACTTCTGCCATTACGCAATTCTTTTTTGATAATTCAAAGTTCTATGAATTTGTATCGCAGGCGAGAGAAGCGGGGATAACCATTCCGATTATACCAGGTATTTTGCCGATTTATAATTTTGTAAAAGTTTGTGAAATGGCTGAGGCTTGTGGAACGTATGTTCCAGAGCATGTCTATGAGGCATTTGCCAATGGCGCAATTTGTGGTTCATCAGACCTTGAAATCGCCTCTGAACTTCTCAAGGCACAAGTGCATGATCTTGCTTATGCAGGTTATGAAGCGGTTCACATCTACACGCTTAACAAAGTACCTTTAGCGAAAGTTGCCAGCGAGGCTTTCATTGAAGCACATCAAGCTTTATCACATCAACGCAAGGTAGCTTAGTGTTACGTTAAGTTGATAAAGGCAGTTGGGAGGATTGGCGTTATTTCCCCCCGATAAGTTCAAACCCTACCAGCTGCCTCTTTCTTTCAGCCATTCGGTAGATTTTTTCATCCCACCGAATGGGAAGACGTGGATTTGTTTGATGGCTGAATTGCCTGAAAGTGCATTTTCCTCGATTGGGTTTACAATCTCATCGGGGTCAAACCCTGCAGCCATGGTCATGATTGCGCCGCCACGTTTTTTCAAGAACGAGAGTGAATTTCCAACACCGCACATCGCCGCGAACTTAATCAAGGTTGTGATTTTTGCTGGACCCGCAACACCAAGGTGAACGGGCAGGTCAATGCCGTGCGCAGAAAGGCCGTTAGCCCAATTTATGAACTTGTCTGCATCGAACCCGAACTGCGTTACGATGCGCAGTTCAATATCGCTGCGATTGTTGAAGCCCTGTTTCATCTTAAGTGCTTCGATTGCGACTTCGTCTGAGAAGTCTGGCGACCCTTCTGGATGACCTGCAACGCCCATGTGCTTAACGCCATATTTGTCGAAATAGCCTGTTTCCAGCACTTTCATGGTTGCATCAAATTCGCCAGCTTCTTTTTCCAGACCGCCGCCGATGACCAATACATCTGTAACACCTGCTTCTTGAGTCATCATCTTGATGCGGGTTTCCAGTGCTTCTTTTGTCGTTAGTCTTCGTGATGCAAAGTGCGGTACTGCTGTATAGCCCATGTCACCAACGCGCTTTGCGCCTGCAGTCAGGGTTTCTGCCGTATCAGTTCCAACATCCGTAATGTAAACGCGTGTGCCTGAAGGAAAAAGGCCTTCAAGATCCGGACTTTCAACAGCTTGCTTGGGTGAGATTTCAATAGATGCTGCAATTTTCGTCATGATTAGGCTTCTTTCCCACCAGATTTTACAAGCGCAACCAGGCGCTCTTTGTCATATTCTGCTTCCAGTTTATCAGCTGCCGCCTGAGCTTCTGCTTCAAG
>CALFBU010000129.1 GCA_937951455.1 uncultured Rhizobiaceae group bacterium | reverse complement strand
TGTCACTTGATTTGATATGCGGCGTGATGATGGCAAATTTCATAGGACTAATCTTCGCGATAACATCGTAATCTCTTGCGGTGTTAATCAGCGTAGTGCCAATATCTTTTATAATATCAGTCTCCACCTCACCAATGCTGACGACTTCAACGACAAACAGGCCAAGTCTTTCTTCGGTTTCAGAAAATTCCGTCAGATAGGTTTCGAGTGTTTTGTCAAAATATAGTTTGTTGTAAAAACCAGTTTGTGTATCCACGTAATCCTTGTGCTCGGTTGCCTCCATCGTGAGGCGCAACAGTTCTTTTTCCCTTTGGCGTTTGGCAGCCTCCGGCCTCAAAATTACAATTGAGTAAAAAAGACCACCAATCAAAATTGCAACGGTGGAAAGCAAGGCAGTGTCGTTGAGAGCAAGTTGCTTGAAAGAGGTAATAAAATCTTGTTCAGCTACCCCTTGGAACCAATGCATAAAAACAAGTACTGAGCCTATAGCAAAAAGGCAGGTATTGATAATGATCATATACCCTTTGTTTTTGTCTAATGCGCGTCGCTTCATCTTTTGCCCCAAATTTTTTTGATCATAGTTTGTTGTTACCATCCAAACGTAAACAGATAGAAAACCTTGAGGCTGAGAAAGTATTTAGAAAGAATGACTTACTTAGTTAAAATTGTCTATAAGACCTCTCCGGCTACAACACCGCTGGCCCAAGCCCATTGGAAATTGTAGCCGCCCAGCCAGCCTGTAACATCAACGGCTTCACCAATTGCGTAAAGCCCTTTGACTTTCTTGCTTTCCATGGTTTTGGAGGATAGTTCATCGGTAGAGATGCCGCCGATGGTGACTTCCGCTTTGGCAAAACCTTCTGTGCCATTCGGTTTGAATTGCCAGCTCTTTAACATTTGCTCTGCATGTGCAAGGTTTGCATTTTTGCAGTCGCCCAATTGTCTTTTGTTTTGAACCGGTAATTTATCACACAAGACTTCCGCCAACCGATCAGGCAATTGCTGGGCGATGGCGGTTTCAAAATTGATGTTGGGACGCGCCTCTTTAAGCGCCACAAGCCATCCCTGTTTTTGTTCTGGGGTAAAGTCTATTGCGATGGCTTCGCCATGTTTCCAGTAAGACGAAATTTGCAAAATTGCAGGACCGGATAACCCTTTATGCGTGAAGAGAGATGCTTCCTTGAACTGTGTTTTACCGTGTTTGGCAATCGTGTCGGTTGCGATGCCTGAAAGCTCAGTAAACAGCGCTTCATCCTTGCTAAGTGTAAAAGGTACAAGCGCTGGTTTGGGTTCTACGACTTTCATTTTGAATTGACGTGCCAAATCATAAGCAAAGCCTGTTGCGCCCATTTTGGGAATGGAAGGCCCGCCTGTTGCAATGACCAATGCTTTTCCATGATACGTGCCGCTATTGGTTTCAACGGTGAAAAGATTATCGCCATGCGAAACGGATTTAATTTCTTTGCTCAGTTTTAAATCCACCTTGCCTTTTTCACATTCATCCAAAAGCATGGCGACAATTTGCTTGGCTGATACATCACAGAAGAGCTGGCCCAAAGTCTTTTCGTGCCAAGCGATATGATATTTGTCGACCAGATCGATAAAGTCTTTTGGCTTGTATCGTGCCAAGGCTGACTTTGCGAAATGCGGGTTTTTGCTGAGATAGTTTTTATGGGTTGTTTTGGTGTTGGTGAAGTTGCATCTGCCACCACCCGAGATCAGAATTTTTTTACCTGGTGCATCGGCATGATCAAGCAAAAGAATCTTTTGGCCACGCTGTCCAGCTGTCGCTGCGCACATTAAGCCAGCACCGCCTGCTCCCAGGATGATTGCGTCGTAGTTTTCTGATTTCACGAGATCTAATTCCAATAAAAAAGCCCAGCATAATTGCTGGGCTTATAATAATCTATCTTTGTTTAGGTTTTAAGCGCCAGCGATTGAATTGCCCTTGCTGCCCAAAACTTCAAACGCTTCTTGCAGTCTTGCAACAACGCTTTCTTCACCCGCGCGAAGAGATTTTCTTGGGTCATAAAATGACTTGTAAGGTGTGCCATCGTTAGGATCGATTTGGTGTTCAAATGCAACAGGCTTTTGCTTCATGTTTGCATAAACACCAGAAGAGAAAGCAAACTGCGTATCTGTGTCGATGTTCATTTTGAACACACCGTAACCAATTGCTTCTTTTATGTCTGCTTCGTCAGAACCTGAGCCACCATGGAAGACAAAATCACAAGGATTAGCGTTTCCGTCGCCAAGCTTTTCAGCAACATGTTTTTGACAATCGCGCAAGATTTTTGGCTGAAGGGTTACGTTGCCGGGTTTGTAAACGCCGTGCACATTGCCGAATGCTGCAGCAACTGAGAAATGGCCTAGGCCTTGTAGCTCTTGATATGCGTACCAAACATCTTCTGGAGTTGTGTAAAGTTTTGAGGAGTCTGAAATGTCATCCGAACCCACGCCATCTTCTTCGCCGCCTGTGACGCCTAGTTCGATTTCCAAACTGATATCGATTGCATCAAGTTTTGCCAAGTATTCTTTACATGTTGCAACATTTGCTTCTGGTGCTTCTTCAGATAAATCCAGCATGTGGCTAGAAAAAAGTGGTTTGCCAAAAGCTTCGCGGTATTTTGCGTTTTGCTCAATCAGTGAATCGATCCATGGAATCAGTTTGCGGTTTGCATGATCTGTATGAAGGACAACACAAATGCCGTAATGCTCAGCTAATAGATGTACATGTTGAGCGGCAGATACTGCGCCCATGACCATGCCATCATGCGCAGATGCAATGCCTTTACCAGCGTAAAAACCTGCACCGCCATTTGATAGTTGGATAATAACATCAGACTTGGCTTGTGCTGCTGCTTCCATCACAGCATTGATCGTATTTGTGCCAGAAATATTGACGGCAGGCATTGCATATTTGCCTTCTTTACAAGCTGCAACAAGCTCCGTGTATTCTGCTCCAGTAACAACACCTGGTTTCATAGTTTTTCCTTGGAATTAGTGGTTTGCATGATTTGGCGCAGTTTACTTTCTAAAGTAAGAATAATCAATTAAGACCCAAAAGTGTTCAGAGGTTTTTGACAACCATTTGGAATTAGTTTTAACGCTCCTTTAAAACGTTCGATTACTTTTTAAGCACAGAAACGCCTGGCAAATCTTTGCCTTCCATCCACTCCAGAAATGCACCACCTGCGGTTGATACATAGGTGAAATCTTTGGATGCGTCGGCATGGTTCAGGGCTGCAACCGTATCCCCTCCGCCGCCAACAGAGACAAGTTTGCCCTCACGTGTTTGTTTGGCTGCCGCTTTTGCAACCAATACCGTTGCTATGTCGAAAGGTTCGATTTCAAAGGCACCCAATGGACCATTCCAGATCAGTGTTTTTGACGTTTCGATCTTTGAGATGATGTATTGTACGGTCGCTTGCCCTGCATCAAGGATCATTTTGTCTGCCGGGCACTGTGTAACTGCTATATTTGAATTGGGGGCGTTTGCTGCAAATTCGCCAGCAACCACAACATCTTCCGGCAGTATGATTTCGCAGTTTTCTTGTTCTGCCTTTGTCAGAATTTCACGTGCCGTATCACCTAAATCATGTTCACAAAGGGATTTGCCAACATCAACGCCTTGCGCGGCAAGAAATGTATTTGCCATGCCGCCGCCAATGACAAGGCGGTCCACTTTGGTCACCAGATTGCTCAATAAATCAAGCTTGGTAGAAACCTTTGCACCGCCCACGATTGCAATAACCGGGCGTTCCGGATCACCAAGGCCAGCTTCAAGCGCTTCGAGCTCTGCCTGCATGGTGCGGCCGGCAACAGCCTCCATGTGGCGTGCCAGTCCTTCTGTTGATGCATGTGCGCGGTGGCTTGCGGAGAAAGCATCGGAGACAAAGAGGTCGCCATTTTTTGCAAGTTCTGCCGCAAAGGTATCATCGTTTTTCTCTTCGCCTTCGTGGAAGCGTGTATTTTCCAACAGGGTAACATCTCCATCGTGCATAGCGCTGATAGCGGCTTCTGCCATCGGTCCGACGCAATCGGTTGAGAAAGAAACAGGTTTTCCAATCATGTCGGATAGGGTCGGTACGACCGGTGAGAGTGACATCTCAGGATTAATGTTGCCCTTTGGTCTACCGAAATGCGCCAGCAGAATAACCTTGCCGCCTTTTTCTGATATCTCGCCAATCGTAGGCAAGATGCGCAAAATACGGGTTGCGTCCGTTACCTGACCATCAGCCATTGGTACGTTAAGATCGACGCGCACCAGAACGCGCTTACCTTTAACTTCGACATCATCAAGGGTTTTAAAACTGGCCATGAAGCAACTCTTTTGTTTGTGATAAAAATACTGCGTGTTTCTTAGCAGAAGTGACAATCTTCTCAAGTCATTAGGTTAAAAGTTAACTCTTGGTTAACCATAAATTTTGTATTCTGCCCTAAAGTCAACGGGGGCGGATTATGATTCGAAAAATTGCACTTTACACTGCATCGCTATTGTTTGTTGCCGGGTGTGCCGCTAACAATGGTTTTCAAACGACACAAACGTTTGCGCCTGCTCAGTTTCAGGTATCAGATGTTTATGTAAACATGGCTGATGGCGTTGAAAACTCAAATCGTTTACGCGGATTAATGCGCAATGCGGGCAAGAACACAGCCAGTGTTTATAACGATGCGATGGGCTCTGTTTCTGCAGAATACCCTTTGGAAATTGAAGTCACCGATGTTAATTATCGCGATCCTAATGCTTCTGCGGCATCAGGTGACCGCACTTATATTAGATACACAGCTACGCTTCGCGAAGAAGCTTCTGGTGAGGTCTTTAGAAGCCTGCCTGTAACCTATTATCATGTCACTGCTGAAAACCTGAGCAATTCGCAGGCCAAGCAAAATGCCGAAAAGAACATGATTAGACTGTCCTTGAAAAACGCATTTGCAAGGCTCTACGGCATGCAAGAAGTGCCGCAATCCGTACAAAGACATTTTGCTACCCAGGATGTTTTTTCACTGTCCAACGAAAGCAACACAAAGCCTGTAATCAAGCCTCAAAAGAAACCAGCACCTGCGCCTGTAGTTGCTTCTGCAGTGCCAACGCAACCCGCTGTTCAGGCGACACCAGAGCCTGTTATTGCAGCGCCCGATGAAGCGATTACGGAAACTACTACCGAAGATGGTGCAACCGTCATCAAATGTGTTGTGTGCTAACAGATAAATCTGACTAGCGTTTTTCAGGTGGGATGTGGTTTGCCTGATTGGCAAATTCGATCAGTTCTTCTTTTGAATATTTTGTATAACGGCGTATGTCGCTTGCAGGTTGATGGGCGATGCTAACCCCACTACGACGTGCAATGAATGGTCGAGTAGAGCGGGGTACAAATCCGCCTCCGCAGTTCGGGCAAACGTTGCTTAAAATATCATCCACGCAAGGTTTGCAAAACCTGCACTCACACGTGCATATCATCGCTTCTGGGTGGCCGTTGGGCAAATCCTTATCGCAGCATTCACAATTGGGTCTGAGTTCCAGGGGCATTAATACTCTCCATCCACTTTATCAATCCCGATGCCCGTGCCGACGCCTGAACCCAGTTCGTCATCATGACGTTCGTGCAGTTTTTCAATCTGCTTGTCGCGTTTGATGCTTTTACGAAACATCCATGAAAGCAAAAAGGCCACCGCGATGATGATCAACGCGATGGCCATAAAGATTGTAATGGTATTTGTCATATTACAGTCTAATCAATCCCTGGTCCTGAGCCAGGGTTATGTCTGTGTTCATCAAATCTAGAAGAGGCTGATTTGTTTTTATTTGATCCTGAAGATTTGTAAAAAGCAAATCCTATCAGGAATATTAAAAACCCAATGAAACCAAATGCTAGAGCTAACTCAACAGTTTTAGACATGAAGTTAAATCAATTTACCCATAGCAACTGCTGTGTCTGACATGCGGTTTGAGAACCCCCATTCGTTGTCGTACCACGTCAGGATGCGAACAAGGTTACCGTCTAGCACTGTTGTTTGATCTTCAGCGAAATTTGATGAATGTGGGTCGTGATTGAAATCCATTGATACCAATGGCTGTGTCACGTAATCCAAGATGCCTTTTAGTTCACCTTCGGCAGCAGTTTTGATGGCAGCGTTTACTTCTTCTTTTGTAACGTTTTTCTTTGGTACGAATTTCAAGTCCACTACCGATACATTTGGTGTTGGTACGCGGATTGAAGAACCGTCAAGCTTGCCAGCTAGGTCTGGCAATACCAGGCCAACGGCTTTAGCAGCACCTGTTGAAGTCGGGATCATCGACATAGCTGCAGCACGTGCGCGGTACAGATCCGAGTGCATTGTATCAAGCGTTGGCTGGTCACCTGTGTAGGAGTGGATGGTAGTCATATAGCCTTTTTCAATGCCGAAAGCATTGTTCAAGACATAAGCAACAGGTGCCAAACAGTTTGTTGTACAAGATGCGTTTGAAACAACCAGATCATCGCCTGTAAGCGTGTCGTGGTTTACACCATAAACGATTGTCGGAATGTCTGAACCGCCTGGCGCAGAAATCAAAACGCGCTTTGAACCATTTTCAAGGTGCTGGCTTGCCTTTTCCTTACTTGCGAAAAAGCCTGTACATTCCATCGCAATATCAACATCTGACCATGGCAGTTCTTTTGGGTCACGGATCGCTGTTACTCGGATTGGGCCTTGGCCTACGTCCATTGTATCGCCATCGACTGTCACTGTGCCCGGGAATTTGCCGTGTACTGAATCGTGGCGCATCAGGTGTGCGTTAGTTTCAACCGGGCCAAGGTCGTTGATTGCAACAACCTGAATGTCTGTGCGACCCGATTCGATGATTGCGCGAAGAATGTTACGGCCAATGCGGCCAAATCCGTTAATACCGACTTTTAAAGTCATGTCATTTTCTCCAAGTTTATACGCAGATCTTATGCGTCTGCGTTTTCAAGTTTTTCTAATTTATCGGTTGCGGCTTCTACCACTGCTTCTGCCGTAATGCCAAAGTGTTCAAAAAGTTGTGCAGCTGGTGCGGAAGCACCAAAGCCGTTCATGCCAATGAATGTTCCCTCACTACCGATGAAACGTTCCCAACCTTGCTTGATTGCAGCTTCAACTGCAATTTTCACAGGCGCATCGCCAATGATTGATTTTTGATAATCTTCTGATTGCGCTTCAAAAAGTTCAAAACAGGGTACGGAAATAACACGCGTTGGTGAACCTGCTTCTTCCAATTGGCTTTGCGCATCAAGTGCAATTTCAACTTCTGAACCTGAAGCAAAGATTGTTACTGCCGCATCATCAGACGCAGGCGATAATTCATAAGCCCCTTTGGCGCAAAGGTTGTCTTCGGTGAACTCGGTTCTGACTGTTGGAAGCCCCTGACGGGTCAGTGCGATTGCACTTGGCGTCTTTTGTGCTTCCATGGCAATTTGCCAACACTCAGCGGTTTCACAAGTATCTGCCGGGCGGAAGACATAAAGATTAGGGATCGCACGAAGCGCTGCCATGTGTTCAACCGGCTGGTGTGTTGGGCCATCTTCGCCAAGGCCGATGGAATCATGGGTTAGAACATGAATAACACGAATGCCCATCAAAGCTGCCAGACGAATAGACGGGCGGCAGTAATCCGAGAAGATTAAAAATCCACCTGAATATGGAACAAGACCGCCGTGCAGTGCCATGCCGTTCATCGCAGCTGCCATGCCATGCTCGCGGATGCCATAGTGAATAAAGCGGCCTGAATAATCTTGGGCAGAGAAAATGTCTGTTTGGCTTGTCTTGGTGTTGTTGGACCCAGTCAAGTCAGCAGAGCCGCCAACCGTTTCTGGTACAACGCCGTTAATAACTTCCAGAACTGCTTGTGAAGATTGGCGTGTAGCCATCTTTGGTTGTTCTTTGGCAAGGCTCTTTTTCATCTTGAGAATGGCATCGCCAAGATCGGATGGAATATCGCCGCGCATTCTGCGTTCAAACTCGCCTTTAAGCTCTGCATCGACGCTTTCATAGCGCTTCTCCCAGGCTTTATGCTCTTTACAACACTGCAGACCTGCAATACGCCAGTCATCCAGAATTTCTGCAGGGACTTTGAACGGTTCAGCCTCCCAGCCCAAAGCTTCTCTGGTAAGTGCAATTTCTTCTGCGCCCAAGGGGGCGCCGTGTGCCTTCGATTTACCCGCAACATTTGGCGAGCCAAAACCGATGGTGGTTTTGCACGAAATCATCGTTGGCTTGTCGCTCTTTTGGGCTTTTTCGATGGCTTCACCAATTTCATCATGATTGTGACCATCAATGTGAATGGTATTCCAGCCAGATGCCTTAAAGCGTGCAATCTGGTCTGTTGAATCCGTCATTGAAATCGGGCCGTCGATTGAGATTGAATTATTGTCCCAGAAGACTATCAGCTTGTTGAGTTTTAAGTGGCCTGCAAGCGTAATCGCTTCCTGGCTGATGCCTTCCATCAAACATCCGTCACCTGCCAAACAGTAAGTATAGTGATTGGTCAGATCATCGCCAAAGTCTGCATTCATTTTGCGCTCAGCGATTGCCATGCCCACTGCATTACCAATGCCCTGGCCTAATGGCCCAGTGGTGGTTTCAATGCCAGCTGCATGACCGTATTCCGGGTGGCCAGCGGTTTTTGAACCCAATTGACGGAAGTTTTTAATCTGATCAATGTCGATATCTTCATAACCCAAAAGGTATAGAAGAGAATAAAGCAACATAGAGCCGTGACCTGCTGATAACACGAAGCGGTCGCGATCTGGCCAATGTGGATGTTTTGCATCGAAATGCATGTATTTGGTGAATAGAACCGTCACAATATCAGCGGCGCCCATGGGGAGACCCGGGTGGCCAGAATTTGCTGCTTGTACTGCGTCTATTGAGAGAAAACGAATGGCATTTGCCATGTCATTGGAAGAATTCTTCTTGTTCATGCTATCTCGCAGGATAAGAATTTCAGGGATGGTAATTAATCGCCCGATTTAAGACAATTTAAAGGCATTACCTTACTCGCGCGAACGTTTATCAGGTAGGGCAAAAGAGTCAATGGAGCCAGAGGGGCAAATTGGGGAAAGTGTCACTTGATGTAACGTAAGTTGAACACCCCCTTGGGGGTAACCCAATTCGGCAATTGACCTTTGCTTCACGTATTGCCTAATAATAATGCTGTAAGTGCTTGTCATGGCGGTGATTCGTGCTTGTTTGAACGTTTGAGCTATTTGCATATTCGAATATGGGTTCTTGTTCAGTATTTTTTGCAGGTTTCTGGTTAGCAGGGATGTCTGGATTAACGTGTAAAGGTCTTGAGTTTATGACTGATAATAACCCTTTGGCTGATGCGTTCTCTCAGCTTAATGTTGCGCTTGTGCGGCTAGAAAAAGCGGTAGATGCGCGCGTTGAGCGTGAAGCAGCGCTGGGTGATGCGGAGGCAGAAGTGCAGCGCATGGGGGCTGATCGTACGAGACTGGCGGAATCGCTTGATTTGGCTCAGGAACGTGCCCAACAGCTTCAACATGTTAACAAGGAAGTTTCGCGCCGCCTTGTTGATGCCATGGAATCCATTCGTGGTGTCGTTGAACAAAAGCAAATCTAGGAGTTGGTGCATTGCCAAGTGTAAATGTAACCATAAACGGCAAAAACTACCGAATGGCCTGTGACGAGGGGCAGGAAGGTCACCTTCTTGCATTGGCTGCTAAATTTGACGGCCATGTTGATCAACTCAAAGGCTCATTCGGCGAGATTGGAGACCAGCGCCTGACCGTTATGGCTGGCGTCATGGTGACCGACAAGGTCGATGAGTTGGAAGAAAAACTTGCCAAGTTAGAAGCGGAACTCGTCAAGGTTAAAGAAACCAAAGCCATTGAATCACGTCAAAAACAGGCAGGCGATGATGATCTCGCAAAAGGCATTAAAGATGCAGCCAAAAAAATCGAGCAGTTGAGTCTGAAGCTTTCGGGTAGTGCCTAACAGCTGTGCGTTGTTTTTGATCGTGTCGTCATGAATTCAACCATGTCGCCCTTGGTTGGCGCCAGAATTCCCAATAAGGGAGCTATGGGTAAGAAAAGTTTCATCGCTTTGCCTAATGACATTCATCGGGCTCGCACCTATATAGGTGTTAGCGTTACTGCTTGGTTCGATAAGACACACTTATTCCTGGGGCCTTACGCATTCCTTAGGGAGCTGTCCCTGATTAGGCTCGTGGGTCTTTTCATACGGCGCCCACCTACATAGTAGGTTTCCCGGATTGTCTACTGTCTACCGGCCGTGGTGGTGCGCTACTTTATATTTCCAGACGAAGAATTCACTTATGAACCACCAGGAATTGAAATCCGAACTGCGCAAAGCATCCCTTGCCAGGCGCGATGCACTTCCTGCAGATGTTCGAATTGAAAAAGCGCTTGAAGCAACCGCGCATGGTGCTGAGCATATTGAGTTTCAGGCTGGCACGGTTGTTTCCGGTTTTTTCCCCATACGTTCAGAGATTGACCCGCGCCCTTTGATGGATGAGTTTCGCAAGCTTGGCGCAAGACTTTGCTTACCGGTGGTTATGGACAAGACCACGATTGTCTTCCGTGAGTTGGTGCGTGGTGCGGAACTGATTGATACAGGCTTTGGTACGCGCGGACCTGCAGAAGATGCAGCAGTGCTTGATCCGTCCTTGTTGATTATGCCTCTTTCGGTTTTTGATTGTCATGGCGGGCGCATCGGTTATGGCGCTGGGCATTACGACCGGGCCATTGCCAAGATCATCGACAAGGGCATCAAACCAAGATTAATCGGCATGGCGTTTGATTGTCAGCATGAGGAACGCGTTCCTGTTGAACCACACGACCAACCACTTGATGCATTGCTAAGCGAGAGCGGATATCATCCGCGAATAGGATGATTAGATGAGACTTTTATTTTTGGGCGACATGGTTGGCAAAGTCGGTCGTGAAGCAGTTTATGACAAGTTACCTAGTTTGATCGAAAGCCAGAAAACAGATTTTGTCATCGTCAATGGCGAAAACGCCGCCAATGGTTTTGGGATTACCGAGAAAATTTACAATGAAACGCTGGATGCAGGCGCTGACGTGGTCACAACCGGCAATCATGTCTTTGATCAAAAAGAAGCGATTGGTCTGGCTGACCGCGAAGATCGTTTTCTGCGCCCTGCTAACTACCCTGCTGGTACTGCAGGGCGAGGGGCGTTTGTGTATGAAGCGAAAAATGGCGCGCGCATTATGGTGATGAATATTATGGGGCGTGTCTTTATGCATCCTGATCTGGATTGTCCTTTTACCAGTGTTGAAAAACACCTTGAAGGCGCAGAGATGGGGGGCGCAGTAGATGCGATCTTCATCGATTTTCACGCGGAAGCCACTTCAGAAAAACAATGTTTTGCGCATTTTGTGGACGGTAAAGTTTCAGCTGTGGTGGGAACCCATACCCATGTGCCGACCGCAGATCACCAAATCCTGAACGGTGGCACGGCATATATGTCTGATGCGGGCATGTGTGGGGATTACGATTCATCGCTTGGTATGGAAAAAGAAGAGCCTATCAACCGCTTTACGACCAAGGTCAATAAAAACCGCTTTGAACCGGCAACTGGAGAAGCAACGCTTGCTGGTGTCGGCATTGAGATTGATGATAAAACGGGACTTGCGGTATCCATTAAGCCTTTGAGGCTTGGTCCAAGGTTGGATGAAGTTTTACCATGGTAACTTGATTTATCTTATGGAAGTTTACAACATTACAAATGTAATTTTGTAAATTCACATATTAACAAAACGACTCGAAGTTTCTGGTTTAACCGTTCGCCGCCCGTTAAGTAGTAAAAGTATCAATAAATGAGGTGCGAATATGGGTTACAATCCGGAATTCAAAATTAATCCAGATCAACTTGAGCTAATCGAGGATGCGTTGCGCTCCGAGATGGGGCGTTTGACAAAACCTTGTCCTGAAAAGTGGAATGAGAAAAATCCCGAGCAGGAATCAGCAAAGAAAATTCGTGAGCTTCTTGGTCATCTACACAACCAAAAACGTTGGTATAATCCGAAAGAAACTGTTCCACTAGGCTAATGCTTTAAGGCATACACAGTCTAAGTTTTAGATTTCTTGCCCCGCCACATGACGAATAGGCCTGAACAGACTATCAAGGCGCATCCAAACAACATGGGTGCGCTTAATGTTTCTTCAAACAGCAAAACACCAAACATAACGCCGAACAATAGCCTGGAATATCTGAAGGGTGTAACGGCAGAGACTTCTCCCGTTCGAACAGCTTTCATCAAACTGGTATAGGCAATGATGCCGAACGAAATTGCCCCAGTTAAATAAAGCGCGCCATCCAGTGGTGGCATTAAGTAGCTTTTCCCATCCCAGAGCGAAAACATCGTGCCTGAAACAATGACGCATAAAAATCCGTAAAATCCCAGAATGGATGAACTCAGCGAAGCAGGTGCTGCGCGACTTGCAAGATCACGTCCTGCCAGTCCCAACATGCCGATGACGGCCAAAATTGAGAGCGCAGAAAAACTATCCGTGCCAGGCTGCAGAATAATAAGCACCCCCAAGAGGCCGATAAAAATCGCTGTCCATCTTCTCCAGCCGACTTTTTCTTTGAATATCAGGGCAGCACCAGCCACGACGACCAGCGGTGTAGCCTGCAGGATTGCCGTTGCAGAGGATAATGGCGTTAAGGCCAGTGCGAGAATATAAAACAAACGCCCAATGGTTTCAAAAACAACGCGCAGGCGCATCGGCTTGGAATTGATTTCGGGTGTGTAAAGTTTTTCACCACTCAGTTTTGCAATCAGTGCAAAAAGGATACTGCCGGCAATGCCGAAAACTACCAACACTTGTCCAACAGGCATATGCTGGGAAGCTGCTTTTAAAAACATGTCTTCAACGGCGAAGGTTGCCATGGCAAGTACCATCCAAAGACTGCCCGCCAAGTTGGCCTTTGCATCGAATGCCTTGTTGACTGTCATGGAAATTCCGTATGTGCATTTTGCGTGACTACCCTGACTTAATAGGGCTATGTTCAATTGCGCAAGCGCTGGTTTGGAATATGCGTTGTTTTCCGAAAATTTCTCGCACTCTTATCAACCTTGGGTTATGAAAAGAGATGTCCAAAATTGATTCCCTTTTTGTTACCCGTCTTTACCGCGCAAAGCTCTCTGAGCTTGGTAAAAAGATCGACCAAGCTGAGCTTGAAACCACGTGTCTTTCCATTGCAGAAGATGATGAGGCAGGCCAGAACTGGTGTGAAGCCAATGATTTTCCGGGTTATACAAGCTATGCCTCGCTGGATGATCTTCCTTGGCGGTTTCCGATTTTTAAGGATCTGGTTAAAGCGCTAGATAAACACGTCGCAGAGTTTGCCGAGGATCTTGAATTTGATCTTGATGGCAAGAAGCTAAAACTCAACGCGCTTTGGATTAACATCTTGCCAGAAGGGGGTATTCATACCTCCCATTTGCACCCCCATAGCGTTATCAGCGGAACCACCTATGTTGCCATGCCAGAAGATGCAAGTGCTATAAAATTCGAAGATCCCCGCCACGCCATGATGATGGCAGCACCGACAAGAAACGCGGACGCACGTGATGAAATGCGAAGTTTTATTTACGTTAAACCAGACGTAGGTGATGTTTTACTATGGGAAAGCTGGCTCCGCCACGAAGTGCCGATGAACATGGCGGAAGAAGACCGTATCAGTGTCAGTTTTAATTACGGTTGGGAATAGTTTTTTGAAACATTGTGGCATAGATTTTGGCACATCAAACTCTGCCATCAGTATTAAGCATGAATATGGGTATGAACTGGTTGCGCTAGAGCAAGGATATAAAACTACGCCAAGTGCACTTTATTATCCTTTTGATGGTGGCAATATGTTGCTTGGGCGTGAGGCGATTTCTGAATATGTGGCCTACGGCGAGGGGCGTTTGTTGCGGGGCTTAAAAAGCCTGCTTGGCTCCTCAACCTATGAGATGCAAACGAGAGCGGGCCGTAACGTTGTAAAGTTTAATGAAGCCATTGCGCAGCTTGTCGCTCACCTTAAAAGTTCTGCCGAAAGTGCAACGCAAAGCGATCTTGAAAATGTTGTGCTGGGTAGGCCGGTGCAATTTGTTGGATCAGGTGATGATATCAATGAAACAGCACTTTCAAGACTGAAATCTATTGCTCAAGATGTTGGATTCAAGAACATTGAGTTTCAATACGAACCGATTGCAGCCGCGCTAAGTTATGAGCGCACAATCAAGCAAGAACAGATTATATTGGTCGTTGATATCGGTGGGGGCACGTCAGATTTTTCAGTCATCCGATGTCGCCCTGACGCAGATAAGGCTTTGGATAGAAAAGACGATGTGCTCGCTAATTGGGGCGTGCGCATTGGCGGTACGAATTTGGATGTGCAGCTTAATCTCGTTTCTGCGATGCGCCTGCTTGGGTATGAAAGCAAGCTTAAATCAGATTTTGGCAACACGATTTCAGAAGTTCCGCCAAGCATTTTTATAGATTTATCGACCTGGCACAAAATCATTTTTGCTTACGATCCAAAAAACATTCGACTTGCGCAAGACTTGCTGAGGCAATCGCTTGATAAACCGCTTTTAGAGCGATTACTGTATGTCATGGAAGAAAGACTAGCGCACCAAATCTGCGCTACAGTTGAATCTGCAAAAATTGGTTTGAGCGACAGCGATCATGCAAACCTGGATCTTGGCTTTATCGAAACAGGCTTAAACACAAACGTCACGCGTGACGCCTTTGAATTATGCGTTGAAGATATCATGGATAAAATTTCAAACGCGCTTAAAGAAGTAACAACTGCCGCCAATATCACCGCAGACCAAATCGACACCATCATGCTAACAGGAGGCGCTTCCAATACGCCTGTTCTGATTAAAACAGTTTCAGATGTTTTCCCCCATGCGAATTTTGTAAAACACCGTTCTATGGACGCGGTCGCTCAAGGGTTGGGCATTCATGCTGGACGGGTGTTTGGATGAGTGAATGTGGATTTATGCTTTTCCTTCTCCCACAAGTTAGAGAGAAGAGTAAACCAGATTGCATTTGTTTTGCCTACTAGACGTAGCGCCTATGGTTTTTTATAAGCGTCTCAATATAAACAACCAATGACAGGAGTGCGCCGTGGCAGGCCATTCAAAATTCAAGAATATTCAGCACCGCAAGGGGCGTCAGGATGCGATCCGCTCAAAGATGTTTTCGCGTCTTTCCAAGGAAATTACCGTTGCGGTGAAAATGGGTGGGGGCGTAACAGACCCTGACATGAACCCTCGTCTTCGCTTGGCCATTCAAAACGCCAAGGGGCAATCCATGCCGAAGGATAATATCCAGCGTGCGGTGACCAAGGGATCTGGTGCAGGCGGTGAAGATTATGAAGAAATCCGCTACGAAGGCTATGGCCCGGGCGGTGTTGCGATTGTAGTTGAAGCGCTGACGGATAATAAAAATCGTTCGGCTTCAAACATCCGTGCCTGCTTTACCAAAAACGGTGGGCAGATGGGGGAATCGGGTTCGGTTTCTTTCATGTTTGATCGCATGGGCGAGATTACCTACAAGCCTGAAACCGGCACTGAAGACGAGATCATGGAAGCTGCCATCGAAGCGGGTGCGGATGATGTCACTTCTGATGAAGATGGGCACGTTATTCTGTGTGAGTTTGATGCATTTGGAGAGGTGACGAAAAACCTCGAAGAATCATTGGGTGAAGCTGAAAGCGTTAAATCAACCTGGAAGCCGCAAAACAATACGCCGGTTGATGAAGACAAGGCTGGGACCTTGTTAAAACTGCTTGATGCGCTGGATGAAGATGATGACGTTCAAAACGTTTATTCAAACTTCGAAATTTCAGATGAAGTGATGGCCAAGCTTTCAACTGAATAAAGTTATCTGGATAGGACGCTGTCGAGCATTGGCAATGAGGTGATCGCTGCCAGTAAAATCATGAGGAATGCGACGCGGCGATAGGTTGCGTCGCTGGCGCCTGAGAAAAATCTTGCGCCGATTTGTATGCCGATGAAATATCCCGGCACGCAAAGTAATCCTCGCACAATCCCTTCGATGGTATAAAGATCTGCGAAAATGTAGCCGACGATGACGATGAGGTCTGTCAGAAACAGATAGTAAATCATGTTTGCGCGGACGGTGACGGCTTTTGCAGCACTCGCCAGCCAATAAACAAGAACCGCAGGGCCAGGAAGGGCTGCCGCTGCACCCATAAAGCCGCCCAATCCGCCAAAGGAGAAAGATACCGCATTGGAACGGGAGCCTGTGTACTTCCAGCCAGACCAAAGAATTGCAACAGCCATTAAAATGCTGATGGATATAAACCAGCGAAGCGCAGTGGCATCGCCTGTTACCAAAAGCCAAATGCCGAGGGGAGCCAGAACCGCATAGCCGATAACAACTGGGATAATCTCTTTCCAGTTTACATCACGACGAGCGCTCCAAACTAGCGTGAGTGTTGGGATGGCATCCATAACCGTGATCATGATCAACGCCATTTGTGGGCCGAAGAAAGAAGCAGTGGAAGGGCCGATGATCATGCCAGAGCCAAAGCCCGCAAAGCCACGAACAATGCCAGTGATGAATACAATGGCAATGACAATTTGCATCGGTGTTTGAGAAAGATAGGTAAGGGCTAGTTCCAAGTAAAAATCGCTTGTCGGTTTGATATACTAAAACCTAGCAATCTAGCAGTTGGAAAGCGATGTCCAATTTGGTTCGATGTTGGAACCAGAAAAATGACTTGGCGGAAAACTGTCCCGCCAAGTTCATGGGCTGTACACTTATTTACGCTTTTGAGTTTGTGTTTTGTTTTTTGTAGGATTTTTGATTTCAAGGTTTTTCACTTTGCCATCAAAGGTGCTGGTGGCTGTAGAAGCTTTTTCGCTTTTATAATCTGTAGGCCAGCTAAAAACATTGTCTGAAAAGCTCATCGCGCTTGCTGTTGTCGGTGCCAATGCAATGAGTGTGGCTGTGGTAAGGGCGATTAATTTTGTGTTCGTTTTCATGGTGTCTTCCTTTCGTTTTTTGAGGACACCTTGAATTTAGAAATTTTATGGAAAGGATTCTCGCCGCGTTCGAAAATGATAAGCCTTTTTCAAAAATGATCAGCTTTTTTCAAAATCGGCGAGTTTTGTTTTAGAAAGATTTAAGCGGGTGAAAACAATCGTTTGCGATACTCGGTAGGACTTTCGCCAACGATATCCTTAAACGCACGATTGAAAGGTCCAAGTGAGGCATAGCCAACTTCATAAGCGATAGTGATAACGGGAATATCGGCTTTAACCGGATCAGCCAGAACTTCACAGGCTGCTCCGATGCGATGCTCGTTTACGAAAGCTGCGAAGTTACGATAGCCAAGCCCTTGGTTGATGACCTTGCGCAAACGATGCTCTGGCGCATCAAGGTTCTCGGCAAGTTTTCGAATGGTGAGCCCTTCTTCGCGCCAGACGTCCTCTTTCATCGAGGCTTGCAGTTTGGTCAATAGGGCAACTTCTGCCGGGACTAGGGTCTCAGGTCTCTTCATGGCAAAATTTTGCGGCAATGCCCAAACATGTTCACGAACCTTAAGCGCCCAATAGGCGAAGATGATGGTGAGAGTAAGCAAAACAGATGCTTTGAAAACATAATACCAATCCGGTAAACCAAAGTCGCCAAAATACCAGTGAAGTGCAGTAAAGGAGAAACCTGCCAAGGCAGCACCCCCCATAAACCAGAGCCTGAACAAGCAGCGCGCCATGACCAAATCGTGTTTCCGGGTCGTGATCGTGATGTAAAACAGATAGCCATAAATCATCAAAGAAGTAACATGGCATATC
This sequence comes from uncultured Rhizobiaceae group bacterium, assembly GCA_937951455.1. Classification (GTDB taxonomy): domain Bacteria; phylum Pseudomonadota; class Alphaproteobacteria; order Rhizobiales; family Rhizobiaceae; genus JAALLB01. The sequence continues at coordinate 2,797 of CALFBU010000129.1, read as the reverse complement.
GTATCAAAAACGGGATGAATGCCACCCATGAAATGAGTTGCTACAGAAAAGGTTACAAACCCAATCTGCCAGGGCTGGATTTTCAGATTGTCTTCAAACAGTTCAAGCAAGCCCCATGCGATGAATACCGGACTGGTGGATATCATAATCGTGGAAACCAAAGCCCAGGTTGCGGATTGCTGTCCGAATTGCATGGAAAGTAGTGAGGTTGCGATGATCATTCCAGACGCTGATACTAAAAACACTATTGTGGATACTGTTTTACGGGAAACAGGTCTGATCGATATAAAGTGAATTGCCATAAGGGCACATATGCCTACACAGGCTGACCGTATTACCAAATCAATCGTTTCAATCATGTGAATGCTCACTTTCCTATCTTGCAATATAATATACATAGAAAGTTTTACAAAATGAAAATGAACTTGTTGAATGTTTCTGTTTTGTTCACTTTTTTGATGCAAGGTCAGTTTGATTGATTTAGGGTGATTATATGCAAGAAGCGATTCGAATAATTGGGATTGATCCCGGCCTTCGTAACATGGGGTGGGGCGTTTTGGAGTCACTAGGCTCTTCTCTTACCTTTGTGGCGGCGGGTACTGTGCGTTCTGATGCAAAGGCCGATTTGGCTTCAAGGCTGTGTCAATTACATGACGGATTGAGTGAAGTGCTTCACCAGCATATGCCGCATGAGGCAGCGGTGGAGCACACGTTTGTCAACAAGGATGCAAAAGCTACCCTTAAGCTTGGGCAGGCGAGGGGCATTGCCATGCTTGTGCCTGCACGTAGTGGTTTGCCGGTTGCGGAATATGCGCCGAACGCGGTGAAGAAAACCGTGATTGGTGTTGGCCATGGAGACAAGGCGCAGATTAAACTCATGGTCAACATGCTTTTGCCCAAGGCGAAATATGATTCAGATGATGCAGCTGATGCTTTGGCCATTGCGATTTGTCACGCGCATCAACGTGGCCACATGGAAATGAAGATTGCAGCATCATTCTAATCTAAAACACACGCCTTACGATGGTTCGGAGGCACTTTTCAAACTTGGGCTGAGGCCTTTTGACGAACGTGCTTGGTTGGATTTTGACGATACGTTTGATTTCTTTTTGACTGAGAAAAAACGACTGATGAAGGAAATTCCTGAACAGGTTTTTCAGGCAAAAGAAGACACGCAAAATGCGCAGCTGGAAGTTTTTGATTTAATCTCTGATTACATTGAAAAACATGGGCTACCTATGCGAGAGGTTGATCGTTCTTTATCGCCGCTGCTGCAAGCTGCAATGTTAGTGCAAGAAGATCTGGTAATTATGCGAAAATCTGAGCAGGGTTGGCGGTTGGTAGCCGGCTCTGTTTGTTTTCCTTCGTCCTGGGCGCTGCAGGATAAAATCGGCAAGCCTTTGCATGATGTGCATGCGCCTGTGCCAAATTTTAATGAAGGGTCGCGCAATGCAAGCATGATTGAGCGAATTTTTGACAACTTGCAAATCGGAATGCCCGTCGAACGGTTTAACTGGTCTATCTATAATGATGATGAGCTTTATCATGATGATCGTTCCAGCGAACACATGAACCAGCGTACAGATTGTTATTTACGAGTCGAGCGGCAAACGCTGACCAAGCTGCCCAAGTCTGGCGATATTCTTTTTACAATACGCATTTATGTGGACCCGTTTGATGCTTTGAAACAACGCAATGACAAAGCTGAGATTGCGCAAGGGTTTATCCGATTATTGAACATGATGAATGGGGCCGAACTTGCCTATAAAGGATTAGACGAGGGACGCGATATTCTGATATCAAGATTACAGAAATTGGTGGACGCGACATGATTGGGAAACTAAAGGGCATATTGGATTCAGTCGGGGATGAAACAATCATCATCGATGTTGGAGGCGTGGGGTATGAAGTGCATTGCTCAGCGCGTACACTTGGCTCACTTCCCGCACTCAATGAACCTTGCACCATGATGATTGAAACGCATGTGCGGGAGACCGAGATCAAGCTATTCGGTTTTGCCAATGACATGGAGCGCGATTGGTTCAAGCTCTTGCAAAGCGTGCAAGGGGTAGGCGCAAAAGTTGCACTAGCGATTCAATCGACTTTATCAGCTTCAGAACTTGCGTCCGCAATTGCTCTGCAAGACAAGGCCATGGTCGCAAGAGCACCTGGCGTCGGCCCAAAGGTTGCACAGCGCATTGTGCTTGAACTTAAAAATAAAGTGCCTGCTTATTCAGCCGATAGTGCAGCAGAAATGGGTCTGGCACATGACATTGGTGATGGCGTAGCCTCAAGCGCGGTTCAAGATGCCGTTTCTGCCTTGGGTAATCTGGGGTATTCTTCGCAACAGGCTGCAGGTGCGGTTTCATCTGCCTTGGCAAAAGCGGGTGAAGATGCTGACAGTGCCACACTTATCAGGCTTGGCTTGAAGGAGCTTTCCTCATGACCGATGAACGCATCATAACGCCAGAAAAACAGGGCGACGATACCCTTGCCGACATAGACGTCGCGATGCGTCCGCAGTCGCTGGATGATTTTGTTGGCCAAGCAGCGGCGCGTGCTAATCTCAAGGTATTTATTGAGGCGGCAAAGAAGCGTGGTGAGGCGCTCGATCATGTGTTGTTTGTGGGTCCTCCGGGGCTTGGCAAAACAACGCTCGCACAAATCATGGCGAAAGAATTGGGCGTTAATTTTCGTTCAACCTCTGGCCCTGTGATTGCCAAAGCGGGTGACTTGGCGGCTCTGCTCACCAATCTTGAAGACCGCGATGTTTTATTCATTGATGAAATACATCGGC
>CALFBU010000128.1 GCA_937951455.1 uncultured Rhizobiaceae group bacterium | reverse complement strand
TTACCTCTGCATGGTTGCCCATCCTCCCAGAACAGTGAAAAGCAAACCGTCAGGCTTTGTGCTGGTGAGAAGTGTTTTGGATGAAGCTGAAGTTATTACGATTGCGACTGATCCATTCGTGAGAAGAAAGGGAATAGGTCGAAAACTACTGCGGGAAACCATCCGAAGGCTTGAATTTGATCGAAGAAAAAAACTGTTTCTTGAGGTTGATGAAGCCAATAAGCCCGCGATCAATCTCTACAAAAGCCTTGGATTTAAAACCATAAGTGAGCGCAGCGGTTATTATTCTGATGGCAAAAATGCAAACGGAAAAAAATCCACGGCGCTTGTCATGCAGTTGGAACTTGGCTAGACGAAGATAGATTTAAGGAATTCTGTTAGGGCTCGGGTATGTCTCTGGAAAAAAGATGCACTGAAAAAGGGTTGCGTATGACGGGCCAGCGTCGGGTAATCGCCAGAGTGCTGGAAGAGGCGCAAGATCACCCGGACGTAGAAGATCTTTATAACCGAGCCTCAAAAATCGATAGCCATATTTCAATTGCCACCGTTTATCGAACCGTGAAATTACTGGAAGAAACGGGCATGCTGGAGCGCCATGAATTTCGCGATGGTCGTGCGCGTTATGAGATTGTCCCTGAAGATCATCATGACCATCTGATAGATTTAAAATCAGGTCATGTGATTGAATTTGCCAATGAAGAGATTGAACGCCTACAGGAAAAAATCGCTCATGATTTAGGTTATAAGCTGGTCGACCACAGGCTGGAACTTTACGGCATTCCTCTGGACAATAAATCCAAAAAAGATGATTGAGCGCATACGGTTTTACTTCGTGGTATTTGTGTTGGGCATCATCACTGCCCTTCTGATTCCTGTGCAGTGGCTTGCGCTAAAATTCAATCTCGGTATCTCTCGAAAAATACCCATGATTTGGCATAAAATAGCCACCAGTCTGGTTGGTATCAGAATTCGCGTGACCGGAAACATTCCAACGAAAAGACCGATGATGATTGTTTCCAATCACATTTCATGGATGGATATTCCAGTGCTTGGCAGCGTGATGGAATTGTCTTTCATCGCCAAAAGTGAAGTCAATGAGATGCCCGGCGCAAATCTTCTTTCCCGATTGCAGCGCACGATTTATGTGGTTCGCGATGAAAAACGAAAAGCGGGTCAGCAAGCGCAAGAAATTACGCAAAGAATGCTCGATGGCGATGCTGTTGTCTTGTTTGGCGAAGGCACCACACACGATGGCAACAGAATAGGAACTTTTAAAAGCGCCTTGTTGGGAGCAGCCCAATTTGCTCTGAAAGAAGAAGCGGTTGAAAGTGTCCTGATCCAACCCGTCTCAATTGCCTATACAAAACTACATGGCATGCCGATGGGACGATATACACGTGCAAAAGCTGCTTGGTACGGTGATATGACACTGGGTGGCCATGCAGTAAACATCATTATGCAAGGCGCTTGGGACGTCGAGGTAATTTTCGGTGATCCGATCGTTTTTGATGAAAATTCCAACCGTCGGCAAGTGACAAAAGATATACAACGCCAAGTGCGCGATAATTTCTTGAATACATTGCATGTCAGAGCAAATGACATTGTGAAAGCTGACTAAAAGACTCTGCTTTCAATTTTTGTAAAAACACATTAAAACGCCTTTAAATCCCAATTCAAAATGAGTGCCAAAATGGTTGAGAAGCTCGAAGAGCGTAAAAAGGTTTTTGTAAAAACCTACGGTTGTCAGATGAACGTTTATGATTCAAACCGCATGGAAGATGCGCTTGAACAAGACGGCTATGAGCGCACGAATGATATGGAAGATGCTGATCTGGTATTGCTCAATACATGCCACATCCGCGAAAAGGCTGCAGAAAAAGTATATTCTGAAGTTGGACGCATCCGCAAAATCAAGGAAAAAAGAGCCGATACAAATCGCCCGATGACAATCGGAGTGACGGGCTGCGTTGCGCAGGCTGAAGGTTCAGAAATCATGAAACGCGCAAAGGCGGTTGATCTGGTGGCGGGCCCTCAAACTTATCATCGCATCGCAGACATCGTGAACCGTGCAGAGCAGGGCGAGCGTCCGGTTGAAACCGAATTTGAAATCGAGGAAAAATTCGCAAAACTGCCCCATGCAACTGCCAAACAGGTTCAGGCACGCGGCGTCGCGTCGTTTCTGACAGTACAAGAGGGCTGTGATAAATTCTGTACGTTCTGCGTTGTGCCTTATACGCGTGGTGCAGAAGTTTCGCGGACCGTTAAGCAGATCGTAGACGAAGCGCAAGGCATGATTGATGCTGGCGTGCGCGAAGTCACGCTTCTGGGTCAAAACGTCAATGCCTGGCACGGTGAAGGCGCTGATGGTCGCGAATGGGGCTTGGGCGAACTGTTACATGAACTTGCAAAGATTAAAGGCATGGAACGCTTGCGTTATACGACAAGTCACCCAGTTGATATGGATGAAAGCCTGATTAACGCCCACCGTGATCTGGATTGCCTGATGCCATATTTGCATCTGCCCGTTCAGGCAGGTTCGGACAAAATACTAAAAGCGATGAACCGCCACCACACGGTTGCAGATTATATGCACATCATCGAACGCATGCGCGAAGTCAGTCCTGATATGGCGATTTCGGGTGATTTCATTGTGGGATTCCCCGGTGAAACGGAAAAGGATTTTCAGGAAACTTTAAATGTGGTTGAGCAGGTTAAATACGCTTCTGCATTTTCGTTTAAATATTCCACACGTCCTGGAACGCCAGGCGCGGATATGAAAGATCAGGTGGCAGAAGACGTAAAATCCGAGCGCCTGCAAAGATTGCAGGCTTTGTTGAACAAACAACAAAAAGAGTTTAACCAGACTTGCGTTGGCCGAAAGATGGATATCCTGCTTGAGAAAAAAGGCCGTCGCGAGGGTCAACTGATTGGGCGCTCCCCTTGGTTGCAGTCGGTTATTGTCGACGATAGTCTTGGCAATCCCGGTGATATCGTCCATGTTGAAATAACAGAAGCTGCACCTAACAGCTTAAACGCTGTTAAAGCCCAGAAGGAACTATGATTGACTACGGATAAAAAGCAGTCAGCGGAATTTGAGCACATCGCACTTGAATTCAAGGATAATAAATTCGCAACACAACTCTTCGGCCAATATGACCAACATCTCGCGATGCTGGAACAACAGCTCAACATAGAAGCCGTTGCGCGTGGTAATGAAGTAAACCTAAAAGGTGAAAGCACTGCCATAAGACAGGCGCAGGTTGCGCTTGAGCATTTGTATGCTTGTCTTGAAGCAGGTGAAACGATCGAGCAGGGCGATGTCGATGGTGCGATAAGAATGGCTGCAGCAGACAATCAGCTTTCCCTACCCGGTACAGAAAAAACCTCCGCCTTGTCGATGGCCAAAATCGGTACACGCAAAAAAGTCGTTCAGGCACGAACACCCACGCAAGATGCGTATATTCGGGCGATGGATAGAAGCGAACTTGTCTTTGGCGTAGGGCCAGCCGGTACGGGGAAAACCTATCTTGCGGTTGCTTACGCAGCGGCCTTGATGGAGCGCGGCGCAATCGACAGAATTATCTTATCACGCCCTGCCGTTGAAGCGGGTGAAAGACTTGGGTTTTTGCCAGGTGACATGAAAGACAAGGTCGATCCATATTTGCGTCCGCTCTATGATGCGCTTTATGACATGATCCCGGGTGATCAGGTTGAGCGGGCGTTAACAGCAGGCACCATCGAGATTGCGCCCTTGGCATTCATGCGTGGGCGAACCTTATCCAATGCTGCGGTCATCCTCGATGAGGCGCAGAACACGACATCCATGCAGATGAAAATGTTTCTGACGCGGCTTGGTGAAAATTCACGCATGATTATTACAGGCGACCCAAGTCAGGTGGATTTGCCAGGTGGTGTAAAGTCTGGCTTGGTTGAGGCGTTGGATCTCTTGGGTGGCATTAAAGGCATTTCAAAAATCAGGTTCAGCGCAAAGGATGTTGTGCGCCACAGACTGGTTGCCGAAATCGTTAATGCCTATGATGATGTTTTGCGGAAAAAGAAAAAGCCTGATGATACCAAGCATTGATTTGTCTTTGCAGGATGGGGTTTCAATTGATGAAACCGCCTTTTTAGCCAGAGCTGTAAACATATTATCCGAAGCTGTTGAAATGGCAGATTTGAAGTTTCCTGACGGGGCTGAGCTAAGCTTCGTTCTGGCGGGCGATAAAACACTTAAGTCGCTCAATAATCAGTGGCGTCAAAAAAATAAACCCACCAATGTGCTTTCTTTTCCGGGCGATGATATCGCGGTTGGCGAAGCCGCTGGCATGATGTTGGGTGATATTGTTATTTCGCTGGAAACAACTGCACGCGAGGCAAGTCTTGAAAACAAGACTTTCGAAGACCATCTAAGTCATCTGGTTGTTCACGGTTTTTTACATCTTTTCGGGTATGACCATGAAACTGATGAAGAGGCAAACCAAATGGAAAGCCTTGAAACTAGAATTTTAAATGAACTTGGTATTGAAGATCCTTATGATGCCAACCCTTATGAAAATGAAACATTGTGATGAGTGAAAACACTCAAATTCCCCAAGCCAAAGATAGTGTCGCAACTGGCGCTGAAGACCCGTTAGAACCTAACAAGTCACTTGTTCCTGTTGCGGAAACAAGTGGCATGAGCAAAACCGAGTATTTGTTCTCATGGGTTTACAGTATCTTTGGGCGCAAGAAAAACGGCGCAACAAACCGCGAAGATCTGGAAGATGCCCTCTCCGAAGGACAGGGTATTGCGGAAGGGTTTTCACTTGATGAACGTAACATGCTTACCAGTATTTTGCGCCTTCGCGATGTTCGTGTTCAAGACCTCATGGTTCCACGTGCAGATATCATCGCGGTAACTGAAGATATAACGCTTGCTGAGTTACTGAAGTTATTCGATGAATCGGGTCACTCGCGCATGCCGGTCTATGGCGAAACCATGGATGACCCCAAAGGCATGGTGCATATTCGTGATCTGGTCGCCCATATTACCAAGACATCTTCACTTACAAAAGCGGAAGCCTCAAAAAAACGGGCGAAACTTCCGGGCAACCTTGATTTCAAGAAGGTCAGCCTGTCAACGCCAATCTCTGCTCTCAAAATCGTCCGCGAGGTTATGTTTGTCCCGCCTTCAATGGGCGCGCGTGAGCTCATGGCCAGAATGCAGGCCGAACGCATGCAAATTGCCCTTGTCATTGATGAATATGGCGGCACGGACGGTTTGGTCACCTTGGAAGATATTGTTGAAGAAATCGTCGGCGAAATTGAAGACGAACACGACGGCGATGATATTTTAATTCAGGACAAAGGCGACGGTACTTTCATCTGTGATGCAAAAGCCGAACTGGATGATATCCGCGAACATTTGGGCGATGAATTTGCCTTCGGTGAACACGAAGATGACGTTGATACAATTGGTGGGCTTATCTTTGATATCACCGGCCGTGTTCCCGTGCGCGGCGAAGTTATCAGCAATAATGGTTTTGAATTTCGCATTATGGAAGCTGATCCTCGCAGGATTAAACGTGTTGAACTTGTACGTTCTGCAAGACGCCGCGCAAAACGGGCATAGTTCCACCTCTTATCTACAACTGCTGATTCCCATTTCTCGTTCTATCGTTTAAGCATAGGACGGGGACGTTTATTGATTCGATTTTAAAAAAGTGACTTTAGGGGAAACATCATAACACGGGTCATCTCAAACATAGAGAACATGGCAGGCTGGTTTATCTTGCTTTCCGGCTGGCAGCGCAATGGTGTGGCTATATTGGCGGGCATTGTATCTGCACTTGCAATGCCACCCTTTGATTTGGTGTTTATTTTGTTTGCAACCTTTCCAATATTGGTCTGGTTGATGGATGGCGCGGCAAGCGAACCGTCCTCAAAGTTTTTCTCGCGTATATGGGATGGTTTCAAGCCCGGTTTTTTCTTTGGCTTTGGTTATTTTTTTGCAGGCCTTTGGTGGATAGGAAGCGCTTTTCTGGTGGAAGCGGAAGACTTTCTCTGGGCGCTGCCAATCGCCGTAGTTGCGGTGCCATTTGCCCTTGCCTTGTTTTGGGGTGCGGCAACCGCCTTGGCGAGACTGTTTTGGTCAGGCAATTTTGGGCGCTTATTTATGTTGGCGGCCTGTTTTACGCTTTTTGAATATTTACGCGGTTTTGTGGCAACAGGCTTGCCATGGAACCCGATTAGTGGCGCTGTATTTTTCAACCCGTTGATGATGCAGTCTGCTTCGATTACCGGAATTTACGGCATGACTGGCTTTGCGGTTTTTGCGTTTTCTGCTGCGGGTGTGATTGTCCCAGGCGTCGATAATCAGGCAAGAAGCAGAAAATTTGTTTTGATTGTAACAAGCGCATTCATTGCGACGCATGTTGGCTATGGCGTATGGCGCTTGCAAGAGGCAAAAACAGATTTTGTGCCTGAAGTAGCCTTGCGCCTTGTACAGCCCAACATTGATCAGCGCTATAAATTCGACAAAGACAAAGAGGCTGAAAACTTCCAAACGTATATGGATCTTTCCGTAAGTAATGGTGAAGGGGAAGAAAAAGGTCTTTCAGGAAAAACGCATCTCATCTGGCCTGAATCGTCTTTTCCATATTTATTGACCCAAAGACGTGACACGCTTGCAGCCATTGGTTCAATGTTGCCTGAAGGGACAAGCCTTATAACAGGTGCTGCACGTGCCGAAGCAGCTACGTCGGGCAGTGAAGGTTTCGTCTTCAATTCTGTCTATGTCATCAATCATCAAGGCGAAATTGTTTCAGCCGCCGATAAAACTCATCTTGTGCCCTTCGGTGAGTATGTGCCTTTTAAAGGCGTTGCCAGTACGTTGGGTATAGAACAGCTTGCCAATCAGGATGGTGGATTTGAACCAGGCAGTTCAAGGAAACTGATTTCAACCGGGATTGGCCCCAAAATGCTCCCTTTGATTTGTTATGAAATTATCTTCTCTGGGGATTTATGGAACAAGAAAGAAAGACCAGGCTGGATTGTAAATTTGACCAACGATGCTTGGTTTGGGTATACGCCTGGTCCTTACCAGCACCTTAGACAGTCTGTTCTGCGCGGTGTTGAGGAGGGACTTCCGGTGGTGCGTGTCGCAAATTCAGGCATTTCCGGCGTTTATGATGC
>CALFBU010000127.1 GCA_937951455.1 uncultured Rhizobiaceae group bacterium | reverse complement strand
GCGGAAGCAATGTCACCCTTCATGATGTATTCGAAGAGATCCACAATGCGTGCTCGGTCTGACAGACCCAACATATCACGCATGGTCTCAGCGGTAATGCCGTCACCTCCATCGCCTGCACCATGGGCTATAGCCTGATCCAGCATGGAAAGCGCATCACGCACCGAGCCGTCTGCAGCACGGGCAACCATGGCCAGCGCATCGGTTTCCGCTTTGACATTTTCCAACTCACAGATTTTGCCAAGATGATCCGTTAAGTTTCCCGCATCAATGCGGCGGAGGTCAAACCGCTGACATCTCGAAAGCACGGTTACAGGGACTTTGCGAATTTCAGTCGTTGCGAAAATGAACTTCACATGTTCAGGCGGCTCTTCCAGTGTTTTTAACAAACCATTGAAGGCACTCTTGGAAAGCATGTGCACCTCATCGATGATGTAGACTTTATATCGCGCTGTTGCCGGGCGATATTGCGCAGACTCAATCAGGTCGCGCATGTCATCAATGCCGGTATTCGACGCCGCATCCATTTCGATGATGTCCATGTGACGGCCTTCGATGATGGCGCGGCAATGCTCGCCTTCTTCAGCCAGATCAATGGTTGCCTGATCGACGCCTTCTTTTTTATAGTTGAGCGCACGCGCCAGAATGCGCGCGGTTGTGGTCTTGCCCACGCCTCGAACACCCGTCAGCATGTAGGCTTGCGCAATGCGACCGCTTTTGAACGCATTGGATAGCGTCTGCACCATAGGCTCTTGCCCGATCAGATCATCAAAGTTCTGCGGGCGGTATTTTCGTGCAAGCACGCGGTAGGGTTGGGCGGATGTTTCTTCACTCATGGAGAAGTTATAGCGCAAACTTACGCTAGAGACATAGGAGAATCTGCAAGGGAATATAATTGTCACAAAGAAAAGTGGAAGACTGGATAAGATGACCCGAGTAAAATCTTAACGGGGCTGCTTCCTTCCGGATCTGACCCATTGGCCAAGGAACTCGTCCATCACCAATCTTCCGAGATTTATATGGAAGTTTTGAGCTTAGAATGCAAGAGGGAAGTTTTTACACCCTCAAACTCGCCTGACCCCGGTAGGCTTTTCGTATAAATAGGCTATGCGTTCAATCGCTGGCAGGAGTGGTTCTGAAGTTACGTCCATGCTGTTGCCGTTGGCGTGGAGGAGCAGGCCATCGCCTTGCGCGATGCCTACATGGCCGCGCCAGAAGATCAGATCGCCGCGCTGTACATTCTCGAAGTTTTCGCCTGCGTCGATTATATTGCCGATGGTGGCGGCTTGCATGTCTGAGTCTCGAAGCACACTTTGACCGCACATGAACATGGCTAGTTTTACCAGCCCTGAGCAATCGATCCCGAAGGCGGTTGTGCCTGCCCAGAGGTATGGGGTTCGGATTAGTGTTTCTGCAACTGCAACGTAATCTGTTTCGTGCTCGCCTTTTGGGCGAATGTGTTTGGCGATGACGGCTTCGCCTGTCTCAAGGATTTTATAATCGGTTCCGCGTCTTGTTTCGCTGCCCACGACCACAAGCCCTGTCCCCATCGAGCGCATGCCTTTGTGAGGGAATTTCATGTCCGCTTCCGGATACAAAAAAGTGCGCGGCACGGACACCAGGTGGTTAATCGGGCTGTAATCATATTCAAGCGTTTTTGCTTCCAACCAGCCTACATATTGATCACGTTCTGCCTGCACTAACGCCCAGCCCTTGATTTCAGAATGAACCAGGACATCTTCACCAAACATCAGCTGCGTATCGATGGCGCAGTTTCTCTCAGGCTTTGCCCGAAGCTCTGTGAATGCGACCTTGATACGTGCTGGTTTACCCTTGGATTGAACCGCTTTGCCGTTTTCATCCAAGATGTTCAAACGTCGGTCCAAAGGGTTAAGCGTAGGCAATTGTGTAGTCATGAAATTTTTTCCGCTTTTTGCGAGATTAAATCTGCCAGTTTTTCCAAATAGAGCGCGCCTTCCACCGTTCTGCTGATGACAACGTTGCGCTTATCGTTTTCATCGCGGCGACGACTAACCAGATTCATCTTGCCCATCGTGTCCAACGCCCTTGTGATGACGGGTTTAGTAACGCCCAGATGAGAAGCCAGACCTCGAACAGTATGGGGTGGGGTTTCCAAATAGACAATCAGCAGAATTGCCATCTGTCTCTGGGTTAAATCCTTATCGCCATCCTGCACCAGCGCGACACCCACTTGATGCCACAATTTCAAGGCTTGTCCTGAAGTGATCTTAAGACTGGTCATGTCGCCAAGTGTAACTTCATTTCGTTAACGAAATCAAATCCAGTATTTGTTTTTGATCACTTCAAAAAGCGTTCTGATGCCTTGAGCTTCGCCGCCCACTGGCATCCAGGGTTTGGCGGTGGGTGTCCAACCATAGATATCAAAATGCGCCCAGGATTTTGCATTCTCTACGAAGCGCGACAAGAAAAGAGCAGCCGTAATCGAGCCTGCAAAACCGCCAGTGGAAATATGGTTCACATCAGCAACTTTTGACGAGAGCATCTTTTGATAGGGATCCCAAAGCGGCATTTGCCATAGCGGGTCGAAGACATCCATGGAGGTTTGCGATACGGCCTGCGCCAGTTCTTCATCATCGGTATAAAATGGCGGCAGGTCCGGCCCAAGGGCAACACGTGCAGCCCCTGTCAGCGTTGCCATGTCAATCATCAGGTCCGGCTTTTCTTCATCACCCAGTGCAAGTGCATCGCCCAGGATCAAGCGTCCTTCAGCATCGGTGTTACCAATCTCAACGGATATGCCTTTGCGACTTGGCAGGATGTCGCCCGGTCTGAATGCATTGCCGGAAATTGCATTTTCCACAGCTGGCACAAGCAAGCGCAGACGCACGGGCAATTTTGCGTCCATAATCATTCGCGCCAGCGCAATGGTGTTTGCCGCTCCGCCCATGTCTTTCTTCATCAAGGCCATTGAGTTTCCAGGCTTGATATTAAGTCCACCACTGTCAAAAATAACGCCCTTGCCCACAAGGGTTACTTTCGGGTGTTTGGCATTTCCCCATTTAAGATCAATCAAGCGCGGCGCATCAACGCTTGCACGACCAACGGCATGGATCATGGGAAAATTCTTTTTCAAAAGCGCATCGCCCTTGATGACGGAGACTTGCGCCTTGAATTTTCGCGCAATTGTGCGAATGGTTTTTTCAAGCGCATCAGGCCCCATGTCATTGGCAGGCGTGTTGATGAGGTCGCGAGCAAGATAACTGGCTTCAACTTCTCGTATCAAATCTTGTGCATCAACACCTTCTGGCAAAACCAGCTTCGCATCCTGATCTTTCTTGTTATTATATTTTGAAAATCGATAAGCGCCCAACATCCAGCCAAGGCTAGATAAATGCGCATCGTCCATCTCACCTTCAAAATGATAATTTCCTGCGGGCAGAGTTGAAGCGAGCTTGCCTGTGTCGAGTGGTTGATTGCTTTTGCCGAAAAACACTCTTTCCAAACCGCCTTTAATATTGGCAAACAAAAGCACGCTTCCCGTTTGCGCTTTGAACCCATTTGTCTTTGCCCATACTTTTTGTTCAGCCGAGAGGTCTTTTACATCGCTAATGATATGAACAGGCACCGACTTGGACTTGGTTACGGCGATTGGCAATTCTTGCATATTTTTCTCCACTGATTGAAGGCCTCAACTTGAGGAAATTAACGAAGCATTAGGGTTAACAGATTATTTATTAAAGAATCAGTTTTTCTTAATATGAACCGTGTGAGTTGAAAGCGACAGAGTCCCATGCAGAAAAAAGCAAAAAACAGACCTTCAGGATTAGTAATACTAACTCTTGCATGTACTTTAGCGATATCTGCTTGTGCAAAGGATCCCCGCTCCACAGGTTCAATTCGAGGCTTAAACAAACCGGTTGAGCAAATGTCGGTTCCTGAACTGCGCCAGGCTGCATCCGTTTTGGGGAGTCAATATGACCGAAATCCTGCAAGCAAGCCCATTGGCGTAAAATACGCTAGCGTTCTGCGTTCTACAGGACGCAATGAACAAGCGCTTGCTGTCATGCAGCAAGTTGTAATCAAGCACCCGCAAGACAATGATGTTTTGTCTGAATATGGCAAATCACTTGCAGCGACAGGCAATTTCAAAAAGGCACTTCAGGTCATTCAGCGCGCGCAACGTCCTGACCGTCCTGACTGGCGTCTATTTTCAGCGCAAGGTGCAATTCTGGATCAATTGGATCAATCAGAAGCGGCTCGCGTTCAATATCGCAAGGCGCTGGATATTGTTCCCAACGAACCTTCAGTCCTTTCAAACCTCGGCATGTCATACGTGCTAACTGGCGACCTGCGTGGAGCAGAAACGTTTCTACGCCGCGCCATTCAACATCCAAGAGCAGACAGCCGTGTGCGTCAAAACCTGGCACTGGTAATTGGCCTTCAAGGAAACTTCCAGGAAGCTGAAAAAGTGGCGCGCGGTGAACTTGACCAGGCGGCTGCAGAAGAAAACATCAAGTTTCTTCGTCAGATGCTATCGCAACAATCCGCATGGAACCTGCTGAAAAACACAGACGGTGACACTGCGTCTCAAGCGCAATAAATTATTGATATAATTATTTTCTTTTACATCCGCTGTTTAGGCGCGGCATGTGATTGCCTTTTTTCAACACATCCTATATTCGTGTGCCGTTCTCAGGGCGGGGTGAAATTCCCCACCGGCGGTAGGCAATCTATGATGCAAGCCCGCGAGCGCTTCTTTTTAAAAAGGAAGGTCAGCAGATCAGGTCAAATTCCTGAGCCGACGGTTACAGTCCGGATGATAGAGAACGTGTGGGCAAGTTCAAGACACGGATGTGTCTTTCTTTATGTTCGCTCGTGATCGCCTTGGTGACGTGTCTTGATACATAAAGGAGATTACCATGACACACACCAGATATGCATTTATCAAGGCCAATTGGCATAGTGATATTGTCGACAAAGCGCTTGAAGGGTTTTGCTCAATCATACCACCAGATCAAGTCGATGTATTTGAAGTGCCTGGCGCATATGAAATGCCATTGGTTGCGGATGATTTGGCTGCCACTGGTAAATACTGCGCAATCGCAGCAGCAGCTTTCGTTGTTGACGGTGGCATTTACCGACATGAATTTGTAGCAACGGCTGTAGTCGATGGCTTAATGCGTGTGGGGCTGGATAGAAAGATACCCGTGCTGTCGGTGTCACTTACGCCGCACCAATATCAAGAAACCGATCATCACAATCAAATCTACCAAAAGCATTTCATTGAAAAGGGTAGAGAAGCAGCGCGTGCTGCGTTGAAAATTGTGGAAACCCGAAACAGTATAAAATAAAAAAAGGGCGGATATTTATCCGCCCCAATTAAATACGATTTTCGATCAACTACTGTGCGCTGATTTGAATTGCAGCTGGTCCAATGATCACAGCAAAGAGTACTGGCAGGAAGAAGATAATCATCGGCACTGTAAGCTTAGGTGGCAGACCAGCTGCTTTCTTTTCAGCTTCTGCCATTCTCATATCGCGGCTTTCCTGGGATAGCGCACGCAATGCTGTTGACAGTGGTGTACCATAACGCTCCGCCTGGATAAGCGCCATCGTTACCGCTTTAACCTGATCAAGACCGGTACGCTTTGCCAAGTTTTCATGCGCTTGGCGGCGCTCTTGCAGATACGAAAGCTCTGCGGTTGTAAGAGTCAGTTCCTCAGCAAGTGCTGGTGACTGCAAGCCTATTTCAACTGCAACTTTTTTCATGGATGCTTCGAGAGACATGCCCGATTCCACACAGATCAATAGCAAGTCAAGCGCGTCAGGCCATGCCCTTTTAATGGACATCTGTCTTTTACTAACCGCATTTTTCACAATCACAGACGGTAGATAAAAACCCGCCATGCCAATTGCACAAGCAAACAGTATGTTCATCATCGGCAAGCGATCCGCTGGTGAAATGATGAAGAAATACATCAAAGCCGCTGCAAACATGATGACTGGAAGTATAACCTTGAAAAACAGAAAAATACTGATGTGAGATTTTTGGCGATAGCCTGCCCTTGTGAGGTCCAGGAACGTATTTTCATCGGCGAGCGCGGCTTTTAGATTGAACTTTTCAACAAGACCTTGCACGAAACCTTCATCTTTTTGGCGAAGCGAACCTTTTCTTCCCTGCTCCTCTGCAAGGCGCGCTCTTTCTCTTGCGCGAATTTTATCACGCTCAATGGCAACTGATTTCATTCTGCTGCCAAGTTCATCTTTCGCAAGAAGCGGCATGGCAAGGGTAATGACTGTAGCGAAAATGGCTACAGCAGCTAAAATGGAGAGTAGCGTTTGCGGATCTGCCAAAGCTTCCATGAAATCTGCTTTCCTTGTTTTATGTGACCCAATTTTTTAGGTACACATGTTTAAATTCGTTTCAAATTCGATTTCAAATATACGTCTAGAAATCGAAGTTAATCATTTGTTTCATGACCATCACACCCACGCTCATCCAGAACACAGCGCCGATCAAAATCAAGTTACCTGTTGTTTCCGTGAAAAGAAGCATGATGTAATCTGGCGTTGATAGATAAATCAAAATCATAACTGCCGGAGGCAAAGAGCCAATAATCCCAGCGGAAGCTTTCGCTTCTGCAGACATGGATTGAATTTTTGCTTTCATCATTTTTCTGTCACGTAGAACTTTAGAAAGGTTCCCCAGTGCTTCCGATAAGTTACCACCAGCACTTTGCTGAATAGCAATCACAATGCCGAAGAAGTTAGCTTCCGTTAAAGGCACATTCTTGTACAGCTTTTGAATGGCTTCTGTCATTGGCACACCCATCTTTTGGGTTTCCAGAATTTTCCTGAATTCAGATCTAACCGGTTCTTTGGCTTCAGTAGCAATAATGCCGATTGTATCGTTAAGTGGAAGACCTGCTTTAATACCACGCGTGATCACATCAACCGCATTTGGAAACTCTTCAAGAAATGCATCCATGCGCTTTTTGCGTTGGCGACCAACAAACCATCTTGGCAAACCAAAACCGCCAATGAACAGCATGGCACCAGCTACAAATACATTGCCGCTTGCGACAAAAGCCAGAACGCTGGTAACAAGCGCCGTTATGATGCTGAACATGGTGAACTTTTTCATATTACCATCCATGCCAGCCTGGCGCATCTGATCCTTGATGCCTTTTTTGTTCGGATTTTTTGCTTTTGTTTGCTCTTCCAGTTCTTTCAATGAAGCCTGTGTTGATTGACGGCGTTTTTGAGCGTCAGCAACACGCGCTTCTGCAGCCATACGCGCACTGCGATCTCCCTCATTACGTCTTATGCTTTTTACGCGACGTTCCTGATTGCGTTCATTGGATATTTTATTAAAGAAAATAGCCCATATAGCTGCTCCTGCAGCCATTGCCATTAATGCTGTCAACAAAAGTATATTTGTATCAATTCCAAACATTTAAAAACCCTAACTTAGAAATCCGTTTTTTCTTCATTGGATGCATCAAGTGCTGCTGCCAAGCGCTCTTCTTCATTAAAGTAGCGAGCCCGTTCCCAAAACTTTGGTCGTCCGATGCCGGTTGAAACATGTTTACCGATAATATTGCCGTTAGCGTCTTCGCCATCCATTTTGTAGATGAAAAGATCTTGTGTCGTAATCACGTCACCCTCAAGCCCTAGTACCTCTGTTATGTGCGTAATACGTCTTGAGCCATCGCGAAGTCGGCTTGCCTGGATAATCACATCGATTGAACCCACAATGATTTCACGCACTGTTTTTGCAGGCAGCGTAAAGCCGCCCATGGCGATCATGGATTCAATACGGTTTAGACATTCACGCGGTGTGTTGGCGTGAATTGTACCCATCGAACCATCGTGACCCGTGTTCATGGCTTGAAGCAAATCGAATACTTCCGAGCCACGAACCTCACCCACGATAATACGTTCAGGACGCATACGCAGACAGTTCTTGACCAGATCAGTCATGGTTATTTGGCCTTCGCCTTCAAGGTTTGGCGGGCGGGTTTCAAGTCTTACGACGTGCGGCTGTTGAAGTTGCAGTTCAGCCGAGTCTTCACAGGTAATGATACGCTCATCTGCATCAGCGTAGGCGCTCATACAGTTAAGCAATGTAGTCTTACCAGAACCCGTACCACCTGAGATAATCACGTTACAGCGCACACGGCCAATAATTTGAAGGATCTGCGCGCCTTCAGGTGTAATCGCACCAAACTTAACAAGCTGGTCAAGGGTTAGCTTGTCTTTCTTAAACTTACGAATTGTTAATGCCGGACCATCAATGGCTAGCGGCGGGGCAATCACGTTTACACGAGAACCGTCTGCAAGACGAGCGTCACATATCGGACTGGATTCATCAACACGGCGACCTACCTGACTCACAATACGCTGACAAATATTCATCAACTGCGTATTGTCGCGGAAACGTACATTGGCTTCTTCAACCTTGCCGTTGACTTCGATGAAAGAGCTCTTGGCGCCGTTAATCATGACGTCAGCAATATCATCGCGCATCAAAAGCGGTTCAAGCGGACCATATCCCAAAACATCGTTACAGATATCTTCAAGAATTTCCTCTTGTTCTGCAATCGACATCGCCAGATTTTTAATGGAGATAATATCATTTACGATATCTCTGATTTCTTCACGCGCTGCCTCGGGCTCAAGCGATGCCAGCTGACCCAAATCGATCGTATCAATCAATGCGGAAAAAACACTGGTCTTGGTGTCATAATATTCTTCAGACTTAATCTTGATGCTCGTGTCCATGCTTGGCGCGGCAACTTTTGGTATTGCAACCTCAGTTTTTGGCGCTGCCACAGGAGCAGCTGGTTTTGGCCCTTCAGGCTTTACTGCCACTGACGTTGGTGCTTGAGTAGGTACGTTTCCACCGCGTTTACCGAACATATTAAATTCCTGTTCTAGATCTTTAAAATCTTGAGATTACTTTTTTAGCTTTAAGCTTTTTAGAAGGTTAAATGCCGATTTCTTTTTTGTTCTTACCTCTGCCTTACCAGTCAGAATTTGAGAGACTGTCGCCAAGGTTTCCGAGATAGGATTTTTGATATCTGCTTCAGAAATCATTTGACCATTATTAGAAGCCGTACCAAACAATGCTGGCTCAAAAGGAATAACTGCGATGGGATCCAGATTAAGCGCGTTTGAAAAATCAGCTACCGAAATTTCAGGTCTTTTTTGAACGCCTACCTTGTTCATAATCAAACGAGGCAAAACGTCGTTTGGACGAATTTCCGTGATCGTATCAACCAGATTTTTAGCATTCCGCAAGTTTGCCAATTCAGGCTCCGCGACAACAACCACTTCATCTGCTGCTGCGAGAACTTGTTTTGTCCAACCATTCCACTGATTTGGAATATCGACTGCAACACACGGCGCACCACGTTGGGCAACTTCCAAAATTGAACTGAATGCATGAGCATCAAAATCATATGTGCGTTCCAGCGTTGATGGAGCAGCAAGCAAGCTTAAGTGCTCGGCACATTTTGCCAAAAGACGGTCCAATAAAATATCATCCACGCGGTCCGGTGAAAACACCGCATCAGCAATGCCTTGTGTCGGATCCTGATCCAAATTCATATTTGCCGTACCAAATGCCAAGTCAAGGTCGGCGAGAACAACATCGTTTTTATAAGATGATGAAATCGTCCAAGCCACATTATGACAAATTGTAGAAGACCCTGCCCCACCCTTTGCACCAATAAATGCGATCATTTTGCCCAATGGACCGTTTTCATCGCTTGTAAAGATATTGGAAATAGCAAGCATGATGTCTGCCATCGAAACAGGCGCAACCAGATACTCTGAAATACCGTTGGCTATCAACTCGCGATACATCAAAATATCATTGAAGTGACCAATAACGATTACTTTTGTTGTCGCATCACAAACACTGGCAAGTTGTCCCAAATCAGCCATTAGGGCATCGCCAGTATTTGAAGATTCAATGATGATCAAATTTGGTGTAGGCGCTGTTCCATAATAGTCTACTGCGCCTGCAATGCCGCCAGTATTAACCGAGACATGTGCACGTGACATACGTCTATCACCAGCAGCCATTTCAAGCGTTTGTCTTACCGCATCTGTTTCACAGAATGCCTGGATTGTAATTCTTGGAATAGGCCTGACTTCAGACATAGCGCCTTTGGCTACTTCATCTTCAGTGTGACCTTTATATTGATCCATTTGAGGAGCAGTTTCTGACATTTTAATTCCTCTAACTCTTTACCTGTTTCTAAAGTAGGCTTGGTAGGCTGGCAGTGCCGTTTTCACGCCAGTCATTAATTACGTTATCGCGTCTTCCTGCATCAATTTCAGACTCACCTCTTGGACCAAGTAGATCCGCAGGATTGGCTATCATTTTTGCTAGATTGTTTTGAGTTGAACATCCGAAGTTGTTGTAGTTCTGGTTTTCAGATGTCTGACCCAGGTCTTCATTCCACTGACCGCATTTGCTTGCGACATCCGCCGTAATTGCGCCGTATGAAAGCCTGACTGTAGCTGCATCGCCATGGTTTGAAGCATGATATCTTGATACAGAAACTTGATGCGCTTCAAGGCCTAAGTCTTTCATGTGTGCAATCACATCATGGGCTACCTTTCTGGCAGCGCTCTCGTTGTGCGATCCTGCAGGAAGCATAACGTTTAGAGTTCTTGCACCGGATTGCTTAAACTTTCCGTAAAAGCTTGTAGCCGTGTTTTCATGCCTGAACGACATTTTGCTCATGGAACGTGAGACAATTAGGTCTTCAGAAACTTCAGCCTGAGACACAACAATCGGATGTTGCGTACGATAGTCTTTCGGCGTCGATCCAACAGTGAAGTGATCTTTTTGATATGACGCACAGCCTGTGAGCAATATGCCTGCAAATACGACCGACATTTTAAGGGATTTTGACATGGTTGTTCCCACATTAGTTTTTATAGGTTTCATGGTTTTGATTACTCGAGACATTTTTCTTGCTCCGTTAAATTGATTCATCATTTAAAGATGAAACCTACTTTTCCGTGGTAGCGACCTTCAGGAAGATCGCCTTCTACTTTTCCATACACTCTGTTCAAACGACCCATGAAGTTTGCTGCGCCATCTGCACTTGGCTGAAAGTTATCATCCGGACGTGACAGTTTTTGACGAGCAACTGGGCGAACCAAATATGGTGTTGCGATAATGACCAGTTCAGATTCTGTTCTTTGGTAATCACGGCTTCGGAAGAGTGTTCCAAGAACCGGGATTCTGCTCAAGCCAGGGAAACCGGCTGCTGCTTGACGAACGTCGTCTTTAAGAAGTCCAGCCAGAACCATTGATCCCCCTGATGGCAATTCAACGGTTGTTTCTGCCTGACGGCGGCGGATACCTGGCGCTGTAATTGCACCCGCTGCACCTGCACGACCCACAATCGCATTACCTTCTGTCGTTGGCTCAGAAACTTCCGTTCTGATGCGAAGGCTAATTCTGCCAGGTCCCAATACTACAGGTGTGAATGAGAGAGATACGCCATATGAAATCTGGTTAAATTCTACCGATTGTGACGTGCCATTTTCATCTGCAACATTAGCACCGCTGCCAACTACATTGTATTCGCCACCTACAGCAAACGATGCAGTTTCACCAGAAATCGCAGTTAGGGATGGCTCAGCAAGTGTTCTCATGACACCAGCCTGATCTAACGCTCTCAAAATGCCTTCAACACTTTCACCACCTGAGCTTGTGTAGGAAGCTTGTGCGCCACTGTTAGCAAACAAACCGCCAAGACCCAGTGGGTTATCCGTGATAAGACCGAGATCAAGATTACCTGCTGTAAGGCCCGCTGCTGTAAGATCAATACCTAGCTGCTTGACGATGGTACGCTGAATTTCAGCAATTGTAACTTTCAAGTGGACCTGATCTTCAGCTTCAATGCGAAGAAGATTTACAATCTGGCTTTCTTGACGCGCTTCATCTTGGTCGAAGAATATACCACCACCGCTGAAACTGTTCTGTGTTGCAAACTGATTGGTTGTTGCCTCACCACCGGAAATGAAGGCTCTTGCCAATTGGATGACACGAGATGATGCCTGTGGTGTCGGTACAGTACCTGTAAGGATGATATTGTCGTTGACAATTTCAACCGTCACGTCAGAACCAGGCACATATTTGGCAAGATTTGCCTCAAGACCAGTAATATCTCGCTCAATGATAAGATCAATGCTGAGCAACTGACGACCAGCTGAGTCAAAAATGAAGATATTTGTTGATCCTACCTGCTTACCAAAAATGTAAATTCTTCTGGAAGTTCTTGTGATTGCATCTGCAACCGTTGGACTTGCAACGAGAATATCATGTGCATCGCCAGGAAGATCAATAACCATGGACTTGTTCAAGCCTACCTTAACAGTCTGGCTCTTGCCAATTGCTGCCTTGGATATCTTAAGGTAACTGTTGTTGGCGAACGCTTGGGTAGCATGACCTGCCATCAACGCTTGCGTTACAAGCAATGATATAGCAAGCAACGTCCATACAAAAAATCGATTTAACAGGTACATGTTATTTTTCCCCGACTGGAATAAAAATTTAGAATTAGTTACCGCTTGCATTTGATGACCCCGCTAATACTTCTGTTCTGTTGCCATATTTAAATACGCGGATGCGTCCATTGCCGCGGTTGCCGCTTAATAGATAGTCAGCACCTTTGGTTTGCTCATCACCACTGTCTTCAAGTGAGCGAAGCGCAAGCGTTAAACGGTCAGCCATTTGTTGAGCGACTGTAAGAATTTTTGCTTGGTCAGGTGTCAGCTGCAAGGTAGCGGTGCTACCAACCACAACAGCTTCGCCGTCTTTTTCTTCGATTGTTTGGTCAATCGCCAACACTCTTACATTTTCAAGAATGCTCTCTGTGATAAAGTTCCCGCCCTCATCTTCTGTACCTTGTCTTGTCATGATGACATCAACGCGGTCATTAGGAAGGATGAAGCCACCGGCACTTGTTGCAGTAGAAATTGAGGTTGCTACAGCTTGTTGGCCAGTTGGCAAAATTGCTGACATATAGCCTTTGCCAGCACGTACCAATTTGCTTTCGCGAATAGGCTCACCTACGAAAAATTGTGATCGTGCAATCGCTGGATCTTTTTCAATGTTAAGACCATCAGGTGCGGAAGATCTGGTAATGAACCCATCAGAAAGACCTTCTTTTGGCCACTTAACCCACTCAACCATGTCTGGTTTCATCGATGTACCAAGGCCAATGTTTCGGCTGGCTACCAATACTTCTTCAAGCTGGATTTGCGGTGCCTGTTCGGTGACAGTTACAACCTCTGGCTCTGTATTGGCAATGTTGTTCGCTACTACGAACGCACCGCCTGCAGCGACAACGGCAACACCTAAAACTGCAAGTTGAGCTATTTTCATTTTTACACCCTTCATAAGCAAATTTGCTTAGTCACAAAATTCTTCTTCTCGATAATGCACTGGCAAAGGTGTAATTATGGTTAATAAAAAGCTGAATTTTTTAGTTAATTAATTTTAACCGCTTTTTTGTAAGCACAAAAAAGCCAGGCAAAACCTGGCTTTTAATACGGTATGTTTCCTAGTGGTTATTTTAACCGCTTATGCTAAGAGCAATTACTTTTTCCATCCAAGGCGTTGAGGGATAAGTGAACATTGCCGCAGCGCCGAGTGCGATTCCGTATGGAATACCATTTTTATTATCGTGTAATCTCAAAACCCATTGCATTGTATTTAACTTTTCAGGCACGACTTGCGATCTGAACTTCAAGATAACCAATGTTAACAAGCCACCAAAAATAGAAGCCAGGAGAATATAAGGGCCAGTATGCGCCCAACCGAGCCAAAGCGCTGTTGATGCTGCAAGTTTTGCGTCTCCACCGCCGATAATGTTTAAGGCAAAAAATACAAAGCCCAAGGTAAGCACTACTGCAAAAGTCGCAAAATGCCAAAGAACGGTATTAAAATCCATGCCTATGACCAGTGCAAAGATAACAAAGGCTGTGATCAAAACCAATGACACTTTATTGGAGATGCTCATTGAAAACAGATCTGAGAAGGATGAAAAAATCATCATAAGCGGGAATATAAAAACCAGCGAATATTCAAGCATTTCGTTTTCCTCATATCGAATTGTTATTCATTGGATATCAGTAAATGTTGACCTACTGGTTAACGGGCAATTATATTTTTCAAATTCTATTCAAAGCGTTTAGAATCAAAAAAGGGTCTCAAGAATATCTTGAGACCCAAATTCTGTACTCATGCATTAATTAATGCGGTGAGACAAATAAGTTCGTTGAACTTATTATAGTTCGTCACTCACTGATGTGAATGTATCAGCGATGCTTGTACCTAGTGTAGTAGCAGCTGTAATAATTGCTACTGAGATAAGTGCAGCGATCAGACCATATTCGATTGCTGTTGCGCCTGATTCGTCTTTAAGAAATTTTGATACGAGTTTCATGATGTGCTCCTAAGTATTTATTTTGTTTTGTTGATCAGGTTTGTTCCTGACCTGTGAGCAATATACGTGTGAGGAGTTGAAAAGACCTTAACGCTCATGGTTATTAAAAAATTAATTTGGCAAAGGCTCAAACACGGTTAATGAAGCATTGCTGAGGGCAAGGCATATTGGCATTCGGAGTGTCTGAAAATGGGATGGGAATAATGTCAATTATTTCCCCTATTATAATGTATAGGGATTGCAATTCTGAGAAACTCTAAAAAACACTGATAATTTATGCCCATTTCTCGCTTTTAAATAAAAGTACAAAAAACTTCGCACATTAAGGCTTCATTCACCAAAATAGTGAATTATGGAGAAAGTATTTCTTTGGAGCTTATCATGCTAAAACATATCGCAGCACTTCTAATATCCGGTACCATCGCAGGCGCATCCATGCTTCCTGCTTATGCCGATAGTTCATCATATGACAACTCTGATAAAGTGATTGTCACGGTTGATCAGGCGAAAGTGTTTCGCATTTCTCGACCAGCTGCAACAATCATTATAGGCAACCCGTCTATTGTCGATGCGACAATTGAAGATGATCAGACCCTAGTTCTTACAGGCCGCTCATTTGGCGTAACAAATCTCATCATTCTTGATGAAAAAGGAGATGCTGTAATAGACCAGGCTGTTGTTGTTCGAGGTAGTGAAACCAATACCGTAAGAATTTACCGTGGTGGAAACAATCGCGAGACGCTGGCTTGTGCTCCAGTTTGTGAGTCTACTGTGACGATTGGTGATAATGCTGGCACATTTACAAGTGCTTCGGAACAAATCACTCAACGTAATGCTTTATCTCAAGCTAACAGTAACTAGCGTTTTCAAAAAGCATCAAAGTCTAAAGTTTCAAAGCCCTCTCAAAAGAGGGCTTTTTTTCTTTGGAAGCAAATCTTTTAGTTAATTTTCGGTAAACCCGATATAGCTTCGGAGTTTGTATTCATAAAGAATAAATAAACTTATTTTGCGTAGTTTGGGTACAGTTATTTTTAGGAAAACGGCAAATGGCTAAGCTATCAAAATTTAAAAACTATCTTGCGATGACAAAACCTGTCAAAGTTATCAATAGATTTAAAAAAGACGAAGACGGTGTTACCGCGGTTGAATTTGCAATCGTAGGCGGTCCATTTTTTCTTTTGGTATTCGCCATCATTGAATCTTCACTTCTATTCTTTGCAAACCAGTATCTTGAAACAGTCGTTGACGATGTCACGCGCCTTTACAGAACCGGCCAAGTTGCTGATATAAATACTGCCCCTAAACTAAAGGAGGAAATGTGCAGAAGAATTAAAGGGCTTTTTGATTGCAACAAGATTTTCATCAGTGTGGATACTGCAGATCAATTCAGCGAACTGCCGCCTCCACCTACCCCCAATAATGGATCTAACGTAAATTCGGATGGCGACTTTGAGCCTCCAGAAAATTTTGATCCTGACATCTGTCCATTGCAAGTAATCCAATTCACTGCAAGTTACGAGTGGCCGATTTATGCGAACTATTCTGCACCCCTTGTTGCCGATGGATTGAATGATAATGCGCTCATCAGTGTAACAGCCGTTGTTAGAACTGAGGACTTCCCACAGACACCAGGCACTACTTGTTAACTCAAAGGTATCGAAACCATGAACTTGCTTTCAAAGTTACATACATCCACCACGCGAGTGCGTAACAAATTCAGGATATTCAAAAAAGATTCTGAAGGCGTGGCTGCTGTGGAATTTGCCCTAATCGCACCTATTCTGCTTTTGCTTTTTATCGGCACGATAGAAATATCATTGTTGATCGCGGTTGATCGAAAAATATCTCGTACATCAAGCGCCATAGCCGACCTTATTGCGCAAGGTGGTTTTTCTGCTGGTAATAGCGAAACTGAAATTCGTTCGATCTTTGGTATGACTGACCGAATTATGTATCCTTACTCAACCAGAATACCTTGCGTAGTTATCTCTAAAATTGTGGCAGAGGCGGAGAATGATACCAATGGCGATGGTGTGAAAGATGATAATGATACTGTTACTGCCCGCGTGGAAGCCAGTATTGATAACAACACACCAAATTCTAATTATACAAGTCCTGCAACAGGCCAGTGCAATGAGAGCAGTGCAGGTTTAGGTGCAGATGATATTGCCAGACAAAAGCGTGCCAAAGGTAGCATTTTTGTCTTACCAGATGCGATCAATACACATGGCACGGAATTAATTGTTGCTGAAGTTGAATATGATCACAAACCAATAGTCGGCCTTATCAGCTCTCCTGGAACAGGCAAGATCAAGGTTGATGACAGTATCTTCACACTAGGTGATAGAATCTTCTTACGTCCAAGACAGGCCGTGGAGTTTGATTAAACGTCAAACAATCATTGAATTGCATTAAACTTATTGCAGCGGGAGATTTTCTTCCGCTGTTTTTGGTTGTGCATCCAGAGATTTTATCAAATCGATAAGCTGAATGAACCTTTCGTGCCGTCCAGCGACAAACCCACCACCATATACGGGTTCAATAGAATCATATGCAACAGGATCCTTTTCATACATTTGTAGAAGTGTCGTGCGCAGAATTTTCTTGGCATCGCCATGTAGCTTTTTACGCATGACATGTGGTCTGTGCGGAATTTGGTCAGATTTCCAAATCACCTTAAAATTTCTTACCGATGAAGAGAGTTTGCTGGAAAGTTGGCGCAAGCTGCCGCGAGAATATCCGACTGCAGGATCGCCCGTCATGGAACTCCAGCCGATGAGAAGTTTAAACTGACCTTCCAAAAAGGCATTGAGCGTTTGATCTGCCGTTTCTTTTTTTATGGTTGGCGTATTTTCATCGCCTATCAATATTTTCTTTTCGCTCAAAACATATTTGGCAAGTGCTAGTCCTGTAATTGAAGTTTCTGATAATACACCGATCTGATTACCTTGCATCGCCTCCAGAGTAGCAGGACCGTCGGGTGCCGAAATGAGGATGGTATGATAACCATCTGTGCTGTCATTTGAACGAGGAATGGCAACCGGCTCAATGCATTCACAAGACACCCATCCAAGGGCGTAACTTGATGCAGAAAAAATTGCATATTCTATCCGCTCATCCGCCAGTGCATTGATTAAAGCGGTTGAATTACGTGCGCGAAAAAACTCAACTTCAAGGTCTAATGCCTCCGATATGGCTAGCTTGAAAGGCTCGAGCCTATCAAGTGCTTCCTGAGATTTGTCGGAGGTAACAATGCCAATCCTGAAAATACCAATATCTTTTCGCCAATCCGCCTTTGAAACATCAATTGTTGCAAATACCGCTATGGTAAAAGCCAAAAGAAAGGCTGATAGATTTCTAAAAAGCGTATTGGACTTATACATGCCGTTTTCCTCAAGGCGGGAATCAATGAATCATTTCTAACAAACTTAGTCATACATATCCAACGTAAGGTAAGCCAATCGTTTTCAATTTGTTTACCTTAAGCTTCAAAATATCAAATTCATAAAAACCCTTAGGGGCATATTAGATTTTTGAGATTAATTTAACAAAAGACCAGAAATATATGCGGATTTGTATCTATGCTTAAAACAATTGTACCTTTGATAGCCGTCAGTCTTGGCTCCGCTTATGGACTACAAGCCTATCTGGAGCATAGAGAAACGCTGGACCAACAAACACCAGTTAAAGTGGCACAACAACAAACACAGCAGCAAACGCAAGTTGCAAAACTTCAACAGCCCAAGCCTCAGCCGGTGTATGGCCGTAAAGCGCGCTTGAAAATGGATGGCCGTGGGCATTTTGTAACCAATGCACGAATGAACGGTCGCAATGTTGAAGTCTTGGTCGATACGGGGGCTACATCCGTTGCCATAAACAAAAAGACTGCGCGTCGTCTTGGCATCATGCTCAAGCCCTCAGACTTCAAATATACCGTGAATACAGCCAATGGCTCTACCATGGCCGCAGGTGCGGTGATTGATAGAATTCAGATCGGCAATGTGACTGTCAGGAATGTCCAAGCCGCTGTGCTTGATGACAAGGCTTTAAGCTCCACTTTGTTGGGAATGAGTTTTTTAGG